>NZ_BAAGPH010000027.1:0-96750 GCF_054784355.1 Alkalibacterium psychrotolerans
GACGACTATCCGAAGACATAAACCGAACGTATTTTCGAATACGTGACGGTTTAGTTCAGTGAACCCTTTTTTATGAAATTAGGTTGTCTATTTATAATCTATTCTCTTGACTTACCACCATAATGCTGTTTTAAGATGTTCTTCATTCTAGACCTGCTTATATAATTAAGCAATAGTGAGAAAACAATTAGAAAAAGACTAACTTTTAGAGGAGGTATTACTGACATAAACAAAAAATGTAACCGCTATTTGATTAGATAGTTTTGTAGCATCACTTGCCTGCCTTGTCATTTCAGGTGTTGCAAACAAAAAAGAGACCGATTGTAAGCTGCAGAAGAACTAACTCATTCTGAAAGCTTTAAACTCTCGATCTCTTTCATTCGATTTTATTTATACTGCTTGTAACTGTTCATCCGGTGACTGAAACTGCGAATTATACAGGTCGGCATAGAAACCGTTTTGTTTCATGAGGTTATCGTGATTGCCTGTTTCAATCACATCTCCATGATTCATGACAATGATCTTGTCCGCATCACGAATCGTGGATAGCCTATGGGCTACTACGAAACTGGTTCGGTTTTCCAGAAGGTTCTCCATCGCTTTTTGTATGAGTATTTCTGTTCGCGTGTCTACAGAAGAAGTGGCTTCATCCAGAATCAGGACATCCGGATCGGCAAGGAACGCACGCGCGATTGTAATCAGCTGACGCTGCCCTTGAGAAATATTGGTTCCTTCTTCATTTAAAATTGTATCATAGCCTTCCGGCAGGCGTCTGACAAATTCGTCCACGTGAGCTGCCTTCGCTGCAGCCAGAATGTCTTCATCCTTGACGTTTTGCTGATCATGGCTGCCGTAAGCAATATTTTCCCAAATCGTTCCATTGAACAGCCAAGTGTCCTGCAGCACCATTGAGAATCGGCTGCGCAGTTCATTTCGGTCAATATCTCTCACATCAGTCCCGTCATAACGGATGCTGCCGCCTTTAACGTCATAGAAACGTTCCAGTAGATTAATCAGGGTGGATTTTCCAGCACCCGTTGGTCCAACAACGGCTATCATATTACCGTCTTTTACAGACAAGTTGAAATCAGTCATAAGCAGCTCGTCTTCAGTTGCATCACCGTAACCGAACTGAACATGTTCAAATTCAATTTTATAGGGCGAATGCGGTTTAGGTTTCAAAGCAGATGCTGTTTCTTCCATTTCCTCTTCATCGAGAATCTCAAATACCCGCTCACATGACGCAATCGTCACTTGAATGGTATTGGCCAGGTTGGCAATCTGTCTGACCGGTTGAGAAAACTGATTGACGTATTGAATGAATGCCTGAACATTACCTAAGGAAACTGTCCCGTTGGCAACACCAATTCCCCCGACGATAGCGACTCCAAAGTAACCCAGGTCTCTTGAAAAACTGACTAGAGGCATCATGATTCCGGATAGAAACTGAGCTTTCCAGGATGCATCATTCAACTTGGCACTCTGCTTGACGAATTTTTCGATTTCATCTTCTTCCCGATTATAGGTTTTGACGATGGTGTGCCCGGAAAATGTTTCTTCTACCTGATCGTTCAGGACACCGAGTTCTTTCTGTTGAGCAGAAAACTGTTTCTGGGATTTAGGTGCGACCCAGGCTATCAGCAGAAAACTCAACGGAACAGTAACGATAGTCACCAGTGTGAGGCGAATATCGATAGCAATCATCACCGTCAAAACAGTCGCAAACTGGACTACACTGATGATGAACTGGGACAGCGACTGCTGAAGGGTGTTCGCAATCTGGTCCATGTCATTAATCGCGCGTGACATGATGTCTCCGTTTGAATGCGTATCATAATACTTTATCGGCAAGGTTGACATCTTTTCTTTCAAATCTTTACGCATATCATAAACCGTCTTTTGAGCTATTCGAGCAGTAATGTAAGACTGGAAATACTGAAAGATGGATTGTGTGATATACACTATGGCAACTATTAATAAGATATTTCGAATGTAATCAAAATCTATCGGGTAAGTTGAAACTGTTTCGCCGGCTTCAATCAAGGCGTTTCCTTCCTGAACCCCACGGAAGATTTCGGTGGTGGTCAGTCCCAGAATATAAGGAGCCACGGTTCCCATGACTGTAGCCGCTATAACCAGAACAAACGTCAGAACCAGACCCCAGAAACGAGTGGACATATATTTAACCAGTCTGAAGGTTGTGCCCCAGAAATCTTTGGCTTTTTTCGCTTTCAGGTGAGCAGTGCTTTTTCCTTGGTCTTTCATTAAATATCCTCTCCTTTCAGCTGTGATTCCATAATTTCCTGGTAAATCGTATTGGAGCGTTTAAGTTCTTCGTGTGTTCCTTTGCCTACCATTTTTCCTCTGTCCAGAACAATGATCTGGTCAGCATCCACAACGGTACTGATTCTCTGGGCAATAATTACTACTGCTTTATCTTTCGTCTCGGGCTTCAATGCTTCTCTTAACTGAGCATCCGTTTTAAAGTCCAGTGCAGAGAAAGAATCATCGAAGACTAAAATATCTGCATTTGTGACAAGAGCGCGTGCGATACTGAGTCGCTGTCTCTGGCCACCAGAGAAATTCCCCCCGCCCTGTTCGACTTTAGAATCCAGGCCATTAGGCAAGCCTGAAACAAACTCTTTTCCCTGAGCAATATCCAGTGCATGCCAGATTTCTTGATCTGTTGCATCCGGCTTTCCGTATTTCATATTTTCGCGAATCGTTCCTGAAAACAGCAGCGCTTTTTGTGGAGCGAAACCAATCAGTCGTCTCAAGGCTCCCTGAGCCACATCTCTAATATCAATGCCGTTGACCTCAATCGATCCGCTTTCGATATCATACAAACGGGGAATCAAATTAGCCAGAGTCGTTTTCCCTGATCCGGTCCCGCCAATAATAGCCAGACGTTCCCCTTTGTTCAGTTTGAAGTCAATGTCTTTGAGTGCAAGTTCTTCAGCCCCCGGATAGCGGTAGCTGATTTGATTAAAGTGCAGGGACACATTAGCATCCTGTTTCAACTCTCTAGGCTGATCCGGATCTTTAATAATATTCGGTGTCTCCAGCACTTCAATGACACGTGCTGCAGCAATCTGTCCCCGTGGCAGGAAGAACAGAACAAAGGACACCATCATGATTCCCAGTAGAATCTGCATAGCATAGGTCATAAAGGCCACAAGGTTTCCGACCTGCATCTCACCCACACTGATAAACTGAGCTCCAAACCAGGTAATCATGATATTTGTCAGGCTGACTGCAAACACCATGGACGGCATCATAAAGGCCAGAATCGTATGTGCCTTAATAGATGTGGAGGCAAAATCCCAGTTCGCATCATCAAACCGTTCTTTTTCGTAGGCATCCTTATTAAAAGCTCTAATGACTCGAATACCAGTCAAACCTTCTCGGAAAACACGATTCAATCTATCTGTTTTCAATTGAAGTGACTTGAATATAGGGCTGGTCAATCGGAGGATTAAAAACAGTAACCCCATTAGAATAGGCATGGAAATTAAAAAGACAAATGCCAAATTAGGTTCACGCGTATAGGCCATAATACCTGCCCCAACCATTAAAAATGGAGCCAGAGTCATAATACGGATGACCATCATCATGACAAACTGAATCTGCATAATATCATTCGTCGTACGCGTAATCAGAGTGGATGTTCCGAATCGATCCAGTTCTTCGTTTGTGAAGTAAGTAACAATAGTATAGATTTTCCGGCGGATTGTATCACCCAGACCCTGAGATTCTTTTGCTCCAAAATAAACATTAAGGAGCGCAGAGATAATTGTCAGAAAAGTGAAACCGAGCATTATAAGGCCAGTTCGTATAATATAGTTGATATCTCCTTCAGCTACTCCAAAGTCAATTATATTGGCGGTGATTGTAGGCATAGCGAGCATCCCGACTACCTGAAACGCCATGAATAAAAGACTGAGCAGTACCCTCGGTGTATTCATCAGTCTACCAAGTTTTAACATGTTGACTCATCTTCTTCCTCTTTACAATTTTTCACGCCATATGTTATCCATTTTAGGCGTTTTACAAACAATTTTTGTGTTTCAACAACAGTGAGTTCTTTCCAGAACCCTTCCATTATCGTATCATTCAGCATGCTTAGAATGTATCTTAGAATGTCGATTACTTCTTTGTCCGTTTCAACCTTCAATCGACTACGGTCAATGACATCTATGATCCGCTTTCCTTCCGGCAGCTTCTGCTGACTTGAGTGATTGACGTCAACGCGGGCTTCCTGGTTAATCTGATAATTCATGTGCATATACATATTTTCAAAAAATCCGAACTTTTCGGATTCCATTATATACTTAATGTATTTTTCTCCGAAGTTCTTATACCCTTTGTAGAAATCACCCGCTTCTTCCTTGAAGCTTTTAAACATAAGCTGGCGATAGTTGTATCTGAACTTACCAATCAGATAAAAATAAAGATCTTTCTTGTCTTCAAAATACTGGTAAAAGCTGCCTCGAGATATTTTAGAATTTTTCACAATGTTTGAAATCGAGGCATCATTCAGCGATTTAGCTGAAAATTCCTTCATCGCCCCGGTAATCAGCCGTTTCTGCTTTTCTTCAGATAAGTTAAAGAATGTTTGTGTCGGCAAAGTAGTTAGTCCTTTCAAAGTAGATTATAAAAGTGGGTTAAAAATGACAAGTTGTCATATTATGTTATTATATGTGACAACTTGTCATAAATCAAGTCAAAAAAAACAAGTTTGTCAAATGACAAACCTGTCTAATTTAATGATCTTTAACTTTTACCAGAGCTTCTTGTGGATTAATCGGTGCTTCTTCGACATCATACCAGCCAGAATACGCACGGTACCAGTCAAACGCCATCGATACGATAATCTTTATAATGGCATAGCCTGGAATGCCAAAAACGACTCCCATCACTCCAAACAATCTTCCACCAATCAGCAGAAGAAAAATAATGTTAACGGGATGAATTTTAAGGGTATTTCCGATAATTTGAGGTGAGATGATTCTGTTTTCCAATATCTGTTCGACAGCAAAAACCATCAGTACTTTTGCCAGCATAAATGGCGAATGGACCACAGCAATAATCAATGCCGGTATGCTGGCTACAAATGACCCTAGATAAGGAATCAGGTTCAAAAATCCAGCAAAGATGACTAAAGTCAAAGCAAAATCCAAGCCGACAATGGTAAAACCTATCCAGAATATGATTCCAACCGAAATAGCTACTATCAGCTGGCCGCGAACATAAAAACTGACTTGTCTGTTAATTGCTGTAAATAATTCATTCACTTTCGGTCGAGCCTGAATCGGAATGTATTTGGTAACAAATGGTGGTATCTTTTTCCCGTCTCTCAGCAGATAATATAATACAAATGGCATAGTGAACAGGGTAATGAAAATCTGGGTAACCGTTCCGATTAAACTGCCGATACTCCCCATTGTTGCATTTACAACCTGCGATGTCTGGTTAGTGAGTGTTTCCAGAATTGTCGTTTCGCCCAGCTGATCCATAAAATCTGTAAAAGCCTGCGTATTGAGCAGACTGTCCAGTTGCATCATCAGATTATTCCAGTAGGTCGGCCAGCTTTCAATCAGGGATTCCAGCTGGTCACGAATAATCGGAACAATAAAGTTCATCCCCCCAATAATCAGAAGGATTAGAATGCTGAACATAAACGCAATGGCGGTATTTCTCGAAAAGCGTTTGCGTTCAAGCCAGTCAACAATCGGGTTAAGCAAATAATAAAATATGACAGAGAATATCATGGGTGGACCGACTATCCCCAAAATAATGCCTATCGGGCGAAATATGTAAGAAATACGCGTAAACATATAAATGTTTACAAACAGTAAAAAAGTAATGACTAGTGCAGAAACGATTTTATTGTTGATGATTCTTTTCCAGAACCATGTGTTGTTCCATTGCGTAGCCTGTTTATCAGCGGATTTTTCGGACATCTTCCTTGCCTCCTTTCCCTAGTTTGCACTCTTTTATTTTATCATAACTGAATCCGTATAGATAAAATTAAGGCCTTCAGTGAGACAGTTGAATTGTTTCCTTTCTATGGGTAATCATTCTTTGGTATACTAAAAGCGATGAGACTAAATTACAGGAGGTAAAGGAATGAATCAGAACATACTATTAGGAACCTATACGAAACGAGAAAGCAAAGGCGTGTACAGTATTCAGCTGAACACCGAGTCCAAGCAGCTCGAATCACTAAAACACGAAGCAGCTGTTGGCAACCCGACCTATATAGACGGCAGCGAGGACATGTCGTTACTGTTCTCAGTATCTAAAACTGATGATGGCAAAGGTGGTTTAGCCTCTTTTGCACTGAATGCTGAAGGCCATTATGTTAAACAGGATGAGCTGCTGGAAGAAGGCGCTCCGCCTTGTTATGTGGCATATGATGGAGATAGACGCTTAATCTACACTGCCAATTACCACAAGGGAGAAGTCGCTGTCTATCAGACAAATTCAGAAGGTATGCTCAAACTCCTTGACAAGGCTGTTCACTCCGGCAAGTCCGTTCATGAAAATCAGGATGCGCCTCATGCTCATTATTTTGACTTGACGCCAGATCGACGCTTTCTAGTTGCTTGTGATCTGGGTACTGACAAAGTTTATACGTATCAGCTTGATGAAGAGAACAAGCTGCAGGAGAAAGCTGTCGTTGAAGTAGCTCCCGGGACTGGCCCCAGACACCTGGTCTTCCATCCTGATGGTCAACACGCTTACGTCTTCGGTGAACTAAGCAGCGAGATGCTGGTGTTTGAATATGACTCTAATAAAGGAGAATTCAGCCATCTGCAGACCCTTCCCACTATTCCTGACAGCCATAGTGGCTTCAATGGCGGGGCTGCTTTGCGTATCACTTCAGACGGGGCACACCTTTATGCATCTAATAGAGGACACGATTCTATCGTACACTTTTCTGTTCAGTCCGATGGAAAGCTCGAAAGACTCGAGTTTACCGCTACTGAAGGCGAGATTCCAAGAGACTTCAATTTGACTCCGGATGAAAAATTTCTAGTAGTAGGGCATCAGGATAGCGATAATCTCACTCTGTTTGAGCGGAACAGTGAAGACGGTACACTTACACTGCTTCAGAAAGATGTTTATGCGCCTGAAGTTGTCTGTGTGCAGTTTGCACAATAAATTCCCTCTCACAGCATTAACCGTCTAACAAATAAGAAAACTGCTGATTTTTTCAGACAAAAGGAGATAAACATGCATCACTTTAAAGCAGAAGATTTATCCGTAAAACAGCAATACAAGTTACTGACAGGAAGTGTTATACCCCGACCAATCGCGTGGATAACCTCTCTGAACAAAGATGCTGATATTGTCAATGCAGCACCTTTCAGTTTTTTCAGTGTAGCGTCTAACCAGATTCCCTTGCTGACCGTCTCTATACTTCGTACAGACGGAAAAGCTAAAGATACTGCTGAAAACATTCTGGCTCAAAAGGAAGCTGTTGTGCACATCGTCAGCGAATCACTGACCATTAACATGAATGAAACATCGGCTCCACTGCCTTCAACAGAAAGTGAGCTGGACCGGACGGATTTATCACTGGTAGACAGCTCATCCATAAAGGTGCCAGGCTTAAAAGAGGCTCTCATTCGTTTTGAGACCACTCTTTATCAGCATATCCCGATAAAAGATGAGGAAGGGACTATTATGACCGATCACTTCCTTTTGAAAGTGACCGATGTCCACTTGGATCCTAGTGTGTTCGATGCTGAGAAAGAATATATTTTACCTGAAGCATTGCGGCCTGTCGCTCGTCTGTCAGGAACTGCTTATTCAGAGCTTGGTAAAATCTTTTCCATCACCCGACCTCAAAATTAGGCAACAGCATATATGAAAAAAGCTCATTACCCCAGCGGGCGATGAGCTTTTTATCTATCTGAAATTATTTTGATGAAACAGAACCAATTTCTGCTCCCATTTTCGTTTCACCAGTGGTTGATAAATCGTAGTTATCCACTTGATCCATGTTCGTGAAGACTACAATTACTGTATTTTCTTTTCCGGCTGCTTTCAAGCCTTCCAAGTCTACAGTTGAAATTTTTGTTTCGGGTGTTAGGGTATCGCCTTCTTTAACTAGCGTATCAAATGGACCGCCTTCCAGTTCAACCGTATCAATACCGATATGAACCAGTACCTCTACGCCGTTGTCCAGTTCTAGACCGACAGCGTGCTGAGTTGGAAACACACTCACTACTTTTCCTGATCCAGGAGAATAAATATCTCCATCACTAGGTACGACTCCGAAGCCATCGCCCATCATTTTCTGTGAAAATACCGGGTCATCCACTTCGTCAATTGGCACAACTTTTCCGTTGACCGGATTTATCAATACCGCGTTTTTGTTCTTAGGCTCATTTCCTTTGCCTTTTAAAAAATCAAATACTCCCATATTTCATCCCTACTCTCTTCTATATTTTATATTCTCAGTTTACCTGATTATTCATTTCAATTCTACTTTAATACTATCATAGAGTACTCCAAACAAAAACTAATATGATTATTTATTGAAAATTTCACATTTTTTTTACATTCAACTCTTTATTTTTGATATGATTATAAAGTTGAAATAAATATAAAGGAGTTTTTAAAGTGCTTTTTGAAATTGTAAAAACAATAATACTCGGAATCGTTCAAGGTATTACAGAGTGGCTTCCGGTCAGCAGTACGGGGCATATGATACTGGTGGATGAGTTTCTTGTCTTAAATACTACGGATGAATTTAAAGAAATGTTTCTTGTGGTCATCCAACTTGCATCAATTATGGCAGTCGTTCTCCTTTATTTTAAACGCTTGAATCCCTTTGATAGAGATAAAAGCGATGAACAGCAGAAAGAAACCTGGCATATCTGGTATAAAGTACTTATTGGTATTATTCCTGCCGGTGTATTTGGTATTTTATTCGAAGATGTTATTAATGACTTGTTCTTTAACTGGATTACGGTAGCTATTGCCTTAATTGTCTACGGGGTTGCTTTCATCGTCATTGAAAAAAGAAATGAAGGAAAGGTCCCACAAATTGCTACATGGGAACAACTTACTTACAA
This sequence comes from Alkalibacterium psychrotolerans, assembly GCF_054784355.1. Classification (NCBI taxonomy): domain Bacteria; kingdom Bacillati; phylum Bacillota; class Bacilli; order Lactobacillales; family Carnobacteriaceae; genus Alkalibacterium; species Alkalibacterium psychrotolerans. The sequence continues at coordinate 9,090 of NZ_BAAGPH010000027.1, forward strand.
AGTGGCATTAATGATTGGATTTTTCCAGGTACTTGCCTTAATCCCCGGGACATCCCGATCAGGAGCCACAATCGTCGGCGCCATCCTGATTGGAGCTGCCCGACCGATTGCAGCAGAATATTCATTCTTCCTTTCAATCCCGGTCATGATGGGAGCCAGTCTGATTAAACTTCTCGGCTTCGGCTTCACCTTCACATTCGAAGAAATGCTTATCCTAGCTGTCGGTTGTATTGTTTCCTTCCTGGTCTCCATTTTTGCGATAAAATTCCTGATGAATTACATTCGCCGAAACGACTTCAGTTCATTCGGCTGGTACAGGATAGTGGTAGGACTAATCGTTATGGGTTACTTCGGTCTGCTTGCCTAATCAACTTATTATTAAAGAACTGAAATAGCAATACCCCTTTACTCCACTGACATAGTAGAGTAAAGGGGTATTTTTATTTACCTGTTACGAAAGCGGTTCGTCCAGCGGCTGGACACCTTCATCTTCCAGACAGCACTGTTTCACTTTCCAAATATCATCTGCATAGCGTTTAATCGTATAGTCTGCTGAGAATGGAGCTGAAGCTGCGATATTGAGCAGGGACTTTCTTGTCCACTCCACCTCATCTTTATAGAGCGTATCAACGTCTTCCTGTGCTTTTACATAGGAAGCAAAGTCTTTCAGCACAAAGTATTCATCGTTGTAGTGAATCAGCGACTCGAAAATGGCATCCCCTTCTCCTTGAAGATTTGGGATAGTCCCATCTTTTAAAGCATCCATCACGCGACGAACAGCTGTATTGGACTCATACACCTCTTGCGCGCTGTAGCTCTGATTCGCTTTTAGTTCGTAGACTTCCTTACTGGATAAACCGAAAACAAACAGATTGTCATCACCAACAAAGTCTTTAATCTCGATATTCGCTCCGTCGAGCGTTGCCAGAGTTAACGCGCCATTTGCCATCAGTTTCATGTTGCTGGTGCCTGAAGCTTCCATGCTTGCCAGAGATATCTGTTCACTGATATCCGCAGCTGGAATGATTTTTTCTGCCAGAGACACACCGTAATTTTCAAAGAATACAACTTTCAGTTTATCACCGACATCCGGGTCATTATTGACTAAGTCTGCCAGAGAATTGATGACTTTAATAATCTGCTTAGCATAGACATAACTTGGTGCAGCTTTTGCTCCAAATATAAACACGCGCGGTGCATAGTCGACGGACGGGTTCTGCTTAATTTCTAGATAACGATGCAAAATGTGCAGCATATTCAAGTGCTGACGTTTATAGGCATGAAGCCTTTTAATCTGCACATCGATTAGCGCTTCCGGATTGATGGTTATTCCCTTGACTTCCTGAATATACTCCGCCAGTTTTTTCTTGTTTTCCAACTTGATGGCTGCCAGCTTCTTCAGAGTCTTCTTGTCTTTTTCAAACCCCTTAAATACTTTCAGTTCTGACGGATTTCGTTTCCAATCTTCCCCAATTTTATCATCAATTAGCTGGGTCAATCCTGGATTCGCCAGATGCATCCATCTTCTCTGCGTAATACCGTTCGTTTTATTGTTGAATCGTTCAGGATAAAGTTCAAAGAAATCTTTTAAAACATCATCCATCAGAATTTCTGTATGGAGTTTGGCTACACCATTCACACTGTGACTGCCGATAACAGCCAAGTGAGCCATGTTGACCACACCATTCTGAAGAATAGCTGTCTGCCATGTAATACGCTCACCATACAGCGGCTGAGTATTTTCAACAAATCGTCTGTTAATCTCTTCAATAATCATGTAAATTCGAGGCAACAGCTCTTTCATCATATCAATCGGCCATTTTTCAAGTGCTTCTCTTAAAATTGTGTGGTTGGTGTAGCTACATGTCTTAATGGTGATTTCCCATGCCTGTTCCCAGGATAAATGTTCTTCATCAAGAAGAATACGCATCATTTCCGGAATAACTAATGCCGGATGGGTATCGTTTATATGAATTGCTACTTTGTCCGGTATATTTTTGCGCGGAACATTATATTTTCTAAAATGTCTTAGAATCGACTGCACGCCAGCTGACACCATGAAGTACTCCTGTTTCAATCGCAGCAGGCGCCCTTCATAATTGGAATCATCCGGGTAAAGAACTTCCGTAATTTCCTTGATCGGTTCTGTCGCTTCTATGGATAGATAGTTTTCTTCTTCCTCCACGGGAATTTCCGCAGACCATAAACGGAGATTGTTCACTTTGTTGTTTCTATAGCCCACCATAGGTGTATCATAAGGGACCGCTAAAACATTCAACGTATTTTCATATTTCGCTTCAAAATGGCCCTGCTGATTTTCTTCAATCCACACATTGCCTCCAAAACGAACCATACACGTTGACTTGTCGTTTCGCGTTTCCCATACGTTGCGATATCTCAGCCAGTTTTCTGGCAATTCAACCTGATAGCCGTCAACAAATTTCTGCTTAAACAGGCCATACTGATAGCGTATCCCGTTTCCGTTTCCGGGTATGCTGAGTGAGGCCAGTGAGTCCATAAAGCAAGATGCTAAACGCCCCAGTCCCCCGTTGCCTAAAGCAGGATCAGCCTCGGCTTCGACTAGTTTCTCAAAAGACACGTTTAACTCTTCCAGTCCTTCTGTGATAATAGCCAGAATTCCCAGATTATAAGCATTGCTTGTCAGCTGACGTCCTGGTAAAAATTCCATAGAGAAATAATAAACCTGCTTAACGCTATTTTTAATGTAATTCGTGCGCGTGTTTTTCCAATCCTCAGAAATGTAGTTTTTCATAAGTAAACCTAGTGCATTATACAGTTGTTCAGTAGATCCTTCTTCATAAGGATAGGCGTACATGCTCTGAAATTGTGCTTTAAAATCTTTAATGAATTCTTTTTTCGAAAAGTCCATAAACATTCCTCCCCTTGATAAAACAAAGTATACCGTAAAGCATCCTGATAAAACAGCTAACTTTGTAAAGATTCAGTACAGAAATCTGTCTTGTTATATTTTTAAAGTAAGATACTAATCTTTTGCTACTCTTATTTATTCAGTATGTTGTAATACCCACTAAAAAAACACAAAAATCTCGAATGATTATAAAATGAATCATTCGAGATTTAGTAATCAATAGACTATATAGCGGTACTGATCCATGTACTCTTGAGCTGATTTTTCCCAGCTGTTGTTCTGTGTCATTCCTCTAACCTGCATTTTTTTAAAGCTGTCAGGTTCATCATAATAAGTCGTCAATGCCTCATCGATTATTGAAAGGAATGTCAGGACGTTGAAATCATAAAAACTGAAGCCCGTACCTTCCTCTGTCCATTTGTTGTAAGGCTCTATCGTATCAACCAGTCCGCCGACTTCATGAACCAGCGGAACTGTCCCATATCTAAGTGAGTTGAGCTGCGACAGACCACAAGGTTCAAATTGTGAAGGCATCAGGAAGATGTCGACCCCTGCGTAAATCCACTGGGCCAGTTCTCCGTCGAAATCAATTATAGCCTGACATTTCTCCGGATAGGCCTCCGTAAAGTGACGGAAGGCATCTTCAAAGTAAGGCTTCCCTGTTCCTAAAAGAACCAGCTGTACCTGACGATACTTCATCAGCTCTTCCATAGCGTCCACAATTAACTGAACACCCTTCTGCTCATCGAGGCGTGTTACCACTCCAAGCAAGGCAACTTCTTCATCAACTGGTAGGCCTACTCGCTCTTGAAGAGCTTTCTTGTTTTCGAGTTTTCCTGCTAAATCATCGGCTGTAAAGTTATATGCTATTGTCTCGTCAGTTTCTGGATCATATGTGTCATAGTCAATCCCGTTTAAAATACCGACCAGTTTGTGCTGAACGTTTTGCAAATCTCCGTCCAGTCCATATCCAAACTCTGGCGTCTGAATCTCATGCGCATAAGTAGGGCTCACTGTCGTGACTAAGTCTGCATAATAAATACCACCTTTTAACCAGCAGACGTTGTCCCCATATTTCAAGCCTCTGTCATGGAAAGCAGCATAGCCAATGTTAAAGAAATCAGACAGAATATACTGATCATAAACGCCCTGAAACAGAATGTTATGAATGGTCAATACTGTTTTGATGTCTTTTAGCGGGTTTATCCAGGAATATTTGTCCTTTAAAAGTACCGGTATCATCGCTGTCTGCCAGTCATTAACATGAAGAACATCCGGAATAAAATCAATGGTTTCCATCATCTCGATAACAGCCTGCTGGAAAAAAGCGAATCGTTCACCATCATCGCCATAATCATAGAGATTTTCTCTGTCAAAATAAAAGAGATTATCAATAAAGTAATAAATGACACCATCTCTTTTTAATTGTTTAATGCCACAATACTGGTTACGCCAGCCGACTTCAACGGTGAAGGACGTCACGTCTTCCAGTTCATTTTGTAAATCCGGACTTAACTTCTGTACAAAGTGCGGCAATACTACTCGGACATCGTTCCCGCTTTTAGCCAGTTCTTTAGGCAGGGCCCCCATCACATCTCCAAGACCACCGGTTTTAAAGAATGGTGCGCATTCTGATGCCGCAAAAAGCAACTTCATATTATCTCTCACCCTTCTTCAATCTCTCCGTTGGAATACACCACGCTGTTTTTAGCAACAACAAGCGGTTCTTCACGTGTTCCTTCCAAATGAGCTCCTTTTTTAACATAGACATGCTTGTCCAGAATGACATTTTTCAGAACAGCACCCTCTTCAATACAGGAATCCTGCATGATAATCGAATTTTCAATATGAACGTCTTTTGCAATACTCACCTTACGGAAAATAATGGAATGCTTAACTGTTCCATACACTTCACAATCATTCGCAAATTGTGCATTTTCTATAACGGCTGTACTTCCATAGTAAGTAGGCGCAGAATTCTTTGCACGTGTTCTAACCGGATCGGCTCTATAAAACAGTGCATTAAAGTTATCTTCGTCCAGCATGTCCATATTCGCATCGTAATAACTTTTAATGTCTTCAATAGCTTTAAGGTAGCCGGTATACTCGTACCCGTAAACTGTGCAGTTTGCTTCCAGTGTAAAGCTTATGAAGTTTTCCACATTTACTTTTAAATCTTCATTTTTTGCCTTGAATAGAAAATCAAGGAATACTTTCTTGTCCAGAAGCATCGTTTCCATATTCAGATACACATATTCTTCACCGTTCAAGTCGGCGATGTGGGTGACGCCTTCCACTTTGCTGGAATCTTCATTATCTATTTTCAGAGCAGACAATTTTGTATCGCTGATTAGCTCGTCTCGTCTGATTTTCTTGTAGACTATTGTTACTTGACTATTTTTCTCATTATGAAAATGAAGAAGTGAGTTTAAATTTATATTTGATAAGAGACTGGAGCCCATTATAGCCACATATTCAGCTCTGGAACGCGTCACATACTTATGGTAATCATCATAATAGAACTTCCCATGTTGAGAGTTGCCAGCAATTGATTTCTTTTCAAGCTGAGAGTGCGTAAATACGCCACCACCAGCCAATGAATCAAGTCCCCAAGTGCTGCCTGAACGAATGTGGTCATAGAGTGAGTGACCTGATCCTGCAATGAATAATGCCGCTGTTTCTGATTTGGCGTTATACAAACTTGAAAAAGGAAAATCAATCAGACGATAACGACAGGCGAAGGGTAACGAAGCAGCCGGTCTTCTATTAGTTAATGGTTTTAATTTTTCAGAATCTTCTACTAAATTTAAAATCGGTACTATTTTACTTCTCATCAGAATAACCTCCTACTTCTTCTCCGTACCCTACTACAGCGATGTCATCTTCTTTACCAATAAGTTCTGCCCCGTCATATATTCGAGCACCCTCGCCAACAATAGCTTTGTCGATGGTCACATTTTCGCCTATGACAGCATTCGGCATCACGAAGGAATCTTTAATGACTGAATTTTTTCCTACCTTAACGTTATGCGATAAGATTGAGTGTGTTACTTCTCCAGCAACATAACACCCATCGGTTATCATTGAGTCGGTCACTCGAGCTGAAGATGTCAGAAACTGTGGTGTTGTATTAGGGTTCCGGCTAAAGACTCGCCACTCCCGGTCACGGATATTCAGTTCATGATTCGGGTCAAGAAACTCCATATTTGCACTCCATAAACTTTCGATGGTACCGACATCTTTCCAGTATCCCTCAAATTGGTATGCATAGACCGCTTCACTGTTGCGTAGGTATGCCGGGATAACGTGATGTCCGAAATCTTCCATTTGTCGGTTTTTAGACTGATTATCAACTAAATACTGCTTCAGTCGTGACCAGTTAAAGATATAAATACCCATGGAAGCTAGATTAGACTTAGCATGTTCAGGTTTTTCTTGGAACTCAATGATACGATCAGTCTGATCTGTATTCATTACACCAAAGCGGGACGTATCCTCCCAAGGTACCGGCATAACACCCACCGTCAAAATAGCATCTTTCTTCTTATGATAATCCAGCATCTTTTCATAATCCATTTTATAAATGTGGTCGCCGGAAAGTATCACTACATATTCCGGATCTTTCTGATCAATAAAGTCAATATTCTGATAAATAGCATGAGCTGTCCCTTTAAAGAATTTCTCTCCGTCTACACTTGAGTAAGGCTGAAGTATAGTTGCTCCACCATTGTGTCTGTTTAATCCCCAGCTGGAACCATTTCCGACATGACTGTTAAGAACAAGCGGTTGATACTGTGTGACTACCCCAACATTTTTGATACCTGAATTGGCACAGTTTGAAATTGCAAAATCTATAATCCTGTAGTTCCCACCAAAAGGAACAGCTGGCTTGGCAATCTGTTTGGTTAACTTACCTAAACGCGACCCCTGTCCCCCAGCTAAAATCATTGCAACTGTTTCTGTTTTCATCTAATTCGGAAGTATCCAAAGACCTTCCTTCCCTCCTTAAAAACATTTTTTAGTGCCGTATTTATTTATTAACTATTTTTTTGGAACACCGTAAACTCTTTTCGGTTTAAATACACTGATGCTCAATGCCGGCAGTATCACTTCAATAGCATGCTCCTGGTTGTGCAGGTTCTCCGGCGTCGTTTTTATGACCCCTTGGCTTTCGGCCCAGGTGCCTCCAAGCGACTGCCATTCTGTGTTCCATACTTCTTCATACTGTCCTTTGAATGGAACACCCACTTTAACTCCTTGTCTTTCGACTGGAACAAAGTTGCACAAAATAACCAGAAAATCTCTGGGATTCTTTCCGTGTCTCATAAAGTATAGAACGCTCTCTTCAGCATTGTCTGCACTCAATATGGTCAGACCTTCCGGTGAATGGTCCTGTTCCCACAGTGCGCGGTGCTCTTTATAGAATTCATTTAATTTTTTAGTGAAAGTCAGATGATTCTGATTCATCTGATCATTCAAATTAGCCCAGTCCAAGCCTTCGTCATAGCGCCACTCCAAGAACTGACCAAATTCTGCACCCATAAACTGTAGTTTTTTCCCGGGGTGCATCATACGATAAGACTCAATGGTTCGCAGTCCAGCAAACTGGTTGTAGCGGTCACCAAACATTTTATGCATCATTGACTTTTTCCCGTGGACAACTTCATCATGAGAAAAAGGTAATACAAAGTTTTCGTTAAAAGTATACATAAAGGAGAACGTAATAAGGTTAAAGTGATCTTTGCGGTACAAAGGGTCCATTTCAAAGAATTTAAGGGTGTCATTCATCCACCCCATGTTCCATTTGTAATTGAAGCCCAGACCCCCTTCGTGTACGGGATGAGTCACTTTTTCCCAAGCGGTGCTTTCTTCGGCCATCATTAAAACTTCCGGATAGCGTTCAAATATTTTTTTGTTGAGCAGCTGCAGAAATTCAACTCCCTCCAAATTAACATTTGTTCCTTCACTATTAGGTGTCCAGTCGCCTAAATCATAATCTAAATAAAGCATGTTGCTGACAGCATCTACCCTAAGCCCGTCAAGGTGAAACTGTTCAATCCAGAATAAAGCATTAGAAATTAGGTAGCTTCTTACCTGGTTTTTCCCTATGTCAAAATTCAGCGTACCCCATCTGTTATTGTTTGCCCGATTAGGGTCTTGGTACTCAAATTGTGGCGTACCGTCAAAATAGGCGAGTCCATAATCATTTCTATTGAAGTGGCCCGGCACCCAGTCGACTAACACACCAATATTGGCCTGATGAGCTGCTTCGACAAAATCTTGAAAGTCTTCCATCGTACCAAATTTTGAAGATAAGCCAAAAAATCCAGTTGTCTGGTATCCCCAGCTCATATCGAGGGGATGCTCCATTAGAGGCATAAACTCGATGTGTGTGTACCCCAGTTCTTTCACGTATGGAATTAGTTCGTCCTGAAGCTCTTTAATTGTGTACCATGTCCCGTCTTCGTGCTGCTTCCACGAGCTCAGGTGCATTTCGTAGATATTTAAAGGACGACTATAAATTTCGAGTCGTCTACGGTTAGCCATCCATAACCCGTCTTTCCAATGCTTCTTCGGTAAATCTTTCACAACTGAAGCATCTTTAGGTCTAACTTCAAATTCATAGGCATAAGGATCTATCTTATATGCCACTTCTCCATTAGCTTGAATGACTTTGTATTTGTATGTGTGTCCATCTTTTGCGTTAGACATACCAATAGTATAAATGCCGGAACCCTCTATTTCCTGCATTTCATCCTGTTCTGTCCAATTATTAAACTCCCCAACTAAGTAAACAGCTTGAGCATTCGGTGTCCATACATTGAATCGGAACCCTTCTTCAGCTTTAATACAACCCATTGTGTAATAGCTATCATATTGTGTGCCTTCGTTAAATAAGTAACAGGCTTCTAAAAGTTCTTCATTCACTTCCTGACTCCCTTTCCATTCACTCATCCTTATCCCCCATTTTAATCGAACTATAAACGTATTCTAATATATCAGTGCACGATATTATATATAGTGATTCTATTAATATTGTACCCTAGTCAGGCTAGTTTACCAAACTTTAGCTTTTGTGTAAATCTGAACTATTAGAATTTTTTAATATTATTCTACTACTTGCGACCGATGACATGAGAAGCTTAAAATGGTATGATTAAGTTACTAACAGGTGACCAATTCTGTCAGGAAGGAGGCACAATGATGGAAGGTTTATTGCTTGGTTTAGGATTCATCGGAGTTGCTTTGGCTATTTTGACTCCATTCGTTAAAAGCGGCACAGGTCTGACATTAATCAGTTTGGCTTTTTACTTTAGATTTGCTGGTCTTGAAACATGGTTACCCGTTATATTGTTCACTGCAGGACTACTTCTAATAGTATTCGAGATTTTTATTCCCGAATTCGGAGTAGCTGGTGTTATCGGCATGATTCTGCTCATCTCAGGACTGTATCTCACAATTGGGGACATAGGACAAACCGTTAGAGATCTTAGCTTATCGGTGGTTATTACGTCAGGGGTTGTTTTTTACCTCGTTAAAAATGGCTACTCTCTGGCTAACGTCAACAAATTGATTTTACAGACTAACTTACCTGGGACTTCTTCAGCTGAGCAGGAGAAAAAAGAAAAACCCGTTATTACTGAAGGGTTGGAAGGCACAACGCTCACCCCTTTACGTCCTTCCGGTAAGGTAGTCTTTGGAGATGACCCAACTGTCTATGATGTCTTAAGTATAGATGGACACATATCCAGAGACTCAGAAGTAATTGTAGACAAAGTGAAAGGCACCAAAATAACTGTAAGAAAAAATAGATAGGAGAATGACCATGGATTTTTTAAGTAATGGATTCGCAGGCATTATAGTTACCGCTGTTATCATACTGATCTTTTTAAGTTTGTTCCTTCGTTTTGTACCCGTAGGACTTTGGATAACAGCTTACTTTTCAGGTGTTAAAGTAGGTATTGGAACTTTAGTAGGAATGAGGCTGAGACAAGTAAGTCCGCATGCTATCATCCGCCCGCTGATCAAAGCGACTAAAGCAGGATTGACCCTGAATACTAATCAGCTCGAAGCACACTTTTTAGCAGGTGGTAATGTCAATACGGTCATTGATGCGCTGATAGCTTCTCACAGAGCAGATATTGAACTGGAATTTGAAAAAGCAGCCGCGATTGATTTAGCAGGTAGAAATGTATTTGAAGCTGTTCAAGTTTCGGTTAATCCGAAAGTGATAGTCACACCAGATATTGCCGCTGTTGCTAAAGATGGTATTGAAATCATTGCCAAAGCCAAAGTAACGGTTCGTGCTAATATTGAACGACTAGTCGGTGGTGCCGGTGAAGATACTATTATCGCCCGTGTAGGTGAAGGTGTTGTTACAACAGTCGGTTCTGCAGACAAACACTCTGATGTCCTGGAAAATCCGGACATGATTTCCAAAACTGTACTGGGTAAAGGTCTTGACTCAGGAACCGCTTTTGAGATTCTATCTATTGATATTGCGGATGTAGATGTCGGTCGGAACATCGGAGCTAAACTTCAGACAGAACAGGCCGAAGCAGACAAGAATATCGCACAGGCTAAAGCAGAAGAACGCCGCTCTATGGCGATTGCACAGGAACAAGAGATGCGTGCAGAAACTCAAAAAATGCGTGCCCGTGTGGTTGAAGCAGAAGCTGAGGTTCCACTTGCTATGGCAGAAGCCTTGAGAAGCGGAAACATTGGTGTAATGGATCATTACAAAATGAAAAACATCAATGCAGACACAGATATGAGAGCCGCGATTTCTGACCAGTCAAGCGAAGAAGAGTGATATAAATGAATTTTTACTTCTCTTTTATCATCCAGCTGTTTATATTTTTCCTCATAGTTACGAGTGTAGCCGGGGTCTTTACAAAAAATCAGAACAAAAGCCGTCACCCTCATGACGGTCAAGCTGGAGACTCTGTTGAAAAGTACCCCTCTCAAGATATAGAGGATAAAGAATTCAAGCGAAACGCTAAGAAACAGGAAAAAACCGCCAATCGTCCGACGAGAACTCAAAGAGAAAAACGAGAACGGTATGAACGGTATCAGCGAAATAAAAGCAGTGAACCGATTATAAAAGACGTTGTCAACTTATCCACTTCCGTAAATAAAAAGAAAAAAAGAACGGGAGCAGTCAGCTTTAATAAAAAGAAATTAAAAGAAGCTGTAATCTACAAAGAAATATTGGATAAACCAGTATCAATGAGAGATTCTGATTAAAATAGAAAAACCGACAGGATGAGTTAGGCGAAATAGCCAACTCTTCTCTGTCGGTTTTTTGTAATTTTAATAATAACATAATCAGTTTTCTTCAACAAAAAACTGTCGTTTTATTTCTATAAAGGCTTCTATTTCGTGAAGAAGCTGAAAGAGAAAGGCTCTATTTTCAAATTCATCTCGCGATTTAGGAAGTTCGGACTTCCTAAACTCACGGTAAAGAATACTGATTTTTTCGAGTAAAGCCAGGCCAGTATTTTTTTCATTCAGCTGTTCAGCTGTCTCTTTAAACAAATCAGCTAGAATAAGCGCTTGACTGGTTTCAAGCGTAATATTTTGAAGCGAGTATAGCATCCGCTTTAAAATGTTAATTTGTATCTGACGCATTTCCAGGTAGCGGACAAGATAATCCTCTTTGTTGAACAACTGATTGTCGTACTCATTCAGTGCTTTCTTCTTGGAATCCAGCAGCTGTTCTTCAAGTTCTAAAAGCAATTCTTTCAACTCTTCAGACGGATTCGCTCCAGTCAGCTTAAATGAAATAACCTTTAAAACGTAGCTTAATTTATTATCAATTTCAGCTCTGCTTTCTTCCAATTGACTTAGATAAGAAGGCATCCACAAATTAATGAGCAGTGCACCGGCAGCGCCTAAAAACATTAATCCCAAACCATTGAGCTGCCAGGCCAAAGCTATACTGCCTGCACCCATAAAATGCGTGACCAATACCGAAGCCGGAGCGATGCCAATTTGCAGATCGAACGTGTAGGCAAGTGGTACATAAATAGCCAGATAAATTCCAAAAGCCCAGACTGTAAATCCCATAAAGTAAAAAATTATACTGGCAATCAGAAAGGCTAGGACGGTTGAGGCCGTACGCTTAAAAGCAATAATAAAGGAAGCCCGCTTTGTATCAAGCAAGCTCAGGATTGCTATTATTCCAGCAGCTAAAGTATGCTCTAATTGAAAAAACTGTGCTGCAAAGGTAGACAGCAGCGTGGCCAGAACCATTTTAATCGTACGTTCTCCTATAGACATAGCTGTCATGTCCCTTCTTAATTTCTTTAGTCAATACGTCACTAGAGTGTGCCTGATTTAATGATGGAAATCAGCAGCCACAATCCCATAACAATAGCGCCAATAAATATAGCTATAGCAAAAAATGACACACCGGCCCCTTCAGACATGACAAATATAATAGAAGACGACATGACTAAAGCTGATACGATCAAAGCAAATACAAGACGGTTAATCATTTTATTTACTTCCCGCCACTTATCTTCAAAGTGAACGAGGTCAATGTGCACCATCATCCTGCCATTAATAACTGTATCCAGGGCTTTTTTTAGAGACGAAGGTAATTTAACAGTATCTGATGCTAGCTGATAGGCTCCTAGCTTAAGCTTATCTTTAGATATGCCCTCAACTAAACTGATGTCATCACTTGCTTTAATGTACGTCGTTGCGATTTTCATAATATTGATATCCGGGTGCAGTTCGCTGACTACTCCCTCAATGATAGTCAATGATTTAGCCAGGAGAATGAAATCATTCGGCATAACCATCTTGTATTTATGCGTCACATGTAGAACATCGGCAAAAAAAGTACTCAGATCAATCTGACCGAAACTTTTTGATATATATGACTGATAGAAGTCATTTAAATCTTCACTGAAAGCAAAGCGGTCAACCTTATCTTTTGTAATCGCCATTTGAAGAAGCAAATTCATTAACTGATCAATATCCTCAAATACAATCGCACGCATTAATTTAACCAGGTCTTCCTTGACTCCGTCAGACAGCTCTCCCACAATCCCAAAATCAATAAAGACTATTTTTTTATCTTTGATAATGAGATTGCCGGGATGTGGATCACCATGGAAGAAGCCATCTTTAAATACCTGAGACAGGAAAGAATACACTAATTTCTCAGCAATATCATGTTTGTCGTAGCCTTCTTCTCTAATCTGCTGACGGTTCAAGCCTCTGATGCCTTCAACATACTCTTCCACTAAGACACGCTTCGATGTGTAGTTTAATAGTGGTTTAGGAGCCGCAACAGCATCCAAATCCTGATTAAGCTGCCTGAATTTAACGAGAGCCTGACCTTCGTTTCTAAAATCAAGTTCTCTTTTAGTCGTTTCCTCTATTTCCTTGAAGGCCGCCTTCGCATCCACAAGCATTTCTTTGACTGTTTCTGGTGCCATAGAAACTATTCGAGAAAAGAGCTGTATGTCTCTGAGCAGGTTTTCTTCAATTTCAGGACGTTGTACTTTGACCACAACATCCTCACCTGTTTTCAGTCGAGCTCTATGTACTTGAGCAACGGATGCACTTGCCAGAGGCTGCTTATCAACCCACTCAAATACATCATCTAAGTCTTCCTTAAAATCCTCTTTAAAAATACGGGCAAAATCTGCAAAAGGAAAAGGAGGCGCATCATCTCTCAGTTTTGACATTTCTCTAATATAACTCGGCGGCAGCAAATCCTGTCTTGTTGAGATAATCTGACCAATCTTAATAAAACTCGGTCCAAGTTCTTCAAATGCCAGACGAAGATTCGTAGCATCCTGCTCTTTGTGCTTGGTTCTGACTCGGGTCCGGTAGATATGTCCAAAACCGTATGATGCTAGGACACTGGCGATTTCGGTTAACCGTTCACGATTACTTTTCATTGTTGGCCTCCTTTCTTTAGTTGAAAAAGGTGCTGACCAGGAAAATGATCAACACCATTTTTTTATGCTTCTGTTGATTTGTCCGTCATCTTACGTTCCAATTCTTCGACTTTAGCTTCCAAATCCTCTATATCTTTTCTCTGAGCCACATTCATTTCGAGCAAGATGGCTTCGAGTGTTTCTTTTTCTTCAAGAGACACTTCCTTGTTTTTTCTCTGGATTAATTCTTCGGTAAGTTTCTTTCCTTCGGCTACGGTTAATTTCCCTCGACTGACTAATTTATCTACCTGCTCGACCGCTTTATCAAAAGCAATTGCTGTCGAACCTACGCCAACTAGTAAAGCTTTCTTGATATCTTCAATCATGTAAAGAACCCCTTCCGTATTAATCTTACATAGATAGTATACCATTCACATAAACAATTGTCAGACAAAAACGTTGTCTGACTGCCTAACTTTACTTTAAGGCAACGGATTCCCGGCTGCCCGATAAATAGCATACCAGTCTTCTCTTCCCAATGTTACCTCAGAAGCTGATGCATAATTGGCTACACGGTCCGGATTCATCGTCCCTAGGATAATCTGCATTTGAGCCGGATGTCTGAGCAGCCACGCTATCGCCAATGCATCTGGGTTTGTGCCGTATTTTTCAGACAATTCTTGGAGCTTTTTATTTAATTCAGGATACTGCTCGTTATTCAAGAAAACCCCATCTGGACCTTGAACTGGAGACCATGGCTGAACAGTAATATCATTCAGTCGGCAATAATCCAGAATCGCTCTGTCGTGATCAATTGAATGACTGTCTTTGGTATTGACTTGGACTCCCGCATCTATCATACCCGTGTGCATGATACTCAGTTGCAGCTGATTGGCAACAATAGGCTGATTCAAGTGTTTTTTCAGTAATTCGATTTGATACGGACTGTGGTTGCTGACACCGAAATGTCTAACTTTGCCTGAGCGGTGCAATTCGTCAAAGGCTTCAGCTACTTCTGCGGGTTCCACCAAAGCATCTGGACGATGCAGCAGCAGGATATCCAGGTAATCGGTATCCAGTCTGTTCAGTATACCATCCACTGATTCCAGCAGATGTTCCTTTGAGAAGTCATAAAAGCCCGAGCGTATACCCGCTTTAGATTGAAGGATGATGTCTTCTCTTTTGATATCAGTCTGTTTAAGTGCTTTAGCAAACTTGATTTCAGACTCGCCTTTACCGTAAATATCTGCATGATCGAAAAAATTAATGCCCGCTTCATAAGCACTATTCACTACTTTTACTGCTTCTTCGGTGGACAGCTTATCCATGCGCATGCAGCCTAGAGCAACCTCAGATACGTACAAATCTGAATGACCCAACTTTATTTTTTTCATTAAATGTCCCTCCATATTTCATTCTGTCTTTATCTTACTCCACAATCCGACAGTTCGCGACTTTTTAACATCTAATAATAAAAATCATTTAAATATTTAGTATTTGACAAGAATGTGACAGAATTGTTTCGTTTTTAAAAAAACATTAAATGTGACGAAAAAGTGTCAACTGCTATTGCTTTATTTTACTTTTACTCTTAGAATAGGAATTGTAACAAAACGTTCACATTTTATACCTTAATTTTTTAACTACATAAAATGCTGGAGCGAATTAGAAAAGGAGTAGTGACTAAATGATTACTTTATATGTATCCCCAAGTTGTACATCTTGTCGAAAAGCTAAAGCATGGTTGGAAGAGCAGGGTCTGGAATATGCCGAAAAAAATATATTCCATGAACCTTTAACTAAAGAAGAAATTAAGCAGATACTGAGTCTGACAGAGGAAGGAACAAGTGAACTTATTTCTTATCGCTCCCAGGCTTATCAGGGCTTAACTCGAGATATTGAAGATCTCTCGTTGAATGAGTTATTAGACTTATTTGAACAAGAGCCTAGCCTGATTAGACGCCCTATAATTATGGATGACAGACGACTGCAAATTGGCTATAACGAAGAAGAAATCAGATGTTTTCTTCCACGAAAAGTCAGAGCCATGGAACTTGCAGAAATACATCGTAAACTGGCTGTTGAAGAAACCGCATAAAAAAAGAGTAGAGGATAATAGCCTCTACTCTTTTTCTTCGCTCTGATAATAGCTGTCGTTATATCCCTTTTCAATTTCTTCTTTAGGCTCAGATTCTGTATTATTCTCTGGTGATTTTGTAGTGTTACCCTCATCGTTTTTCTTCTCTTCTTTTTCTTTCTTTTCTTTTTTCTCTTCGGCTTCTTCTTTTTTAGATTCACTTCTTAAATCTACTTCCTTGGTCGGCTTATCCGACTCACCTTCACTTCTCTTCACTGCCTCTTCAGTATTCTCACCTAGTACTTTTTCCTGATATTCTTCTTCACTGTACAAGAAAACATTATGAAGGATTTTCAGAATGGGACGCATTAGTAGAAAAAAACTGGCAAATATAAACATATAACTGCCTGCCGTCTCAAAATCTGTAAAGGTCTGTGTCAGACTCCCGGTCAGATAAAATACACCCGTAAAGATATCATTGATTAATGATATTAATGTGTAGTAATTCTGAAAGTATATTCTGAAATGTCCGGTCTTTACAATGACGTCCTCTTCTTTTTCGGGACCAACATCGTGCTCTTTTTTTTCAATATCAGGTTTCACATTGAGTAATTTATCGTTAACTCCAGGCATTTTGCCACTACCCCTCCATAGCGTAAACCTTTTTTATACTTATACTCTATCATATCTTAATACAGAATGAGAGGGATTTGATTTCAGAAAAAAAGACTGCAGCTGCAGCCTTTTCTTTTTTTATTGTTTGACCCCTCCGGCAGTCACACCACCGATAATATAGCGGGACAAGAATGTATAAACTAGAATTAACGGAACGATGGAAAGTGTAATTCCCATATACATCGCACCAAATTCTGTTCGATAACCGTCTGTTGTCAGTAATTGAACAAGCATCGGCAACGTATACATTGACCGCTCATTAATCAGGATAAGTGGCAGCAGGAAGTTATTCCAGGACATAATGAATCCGAAGATTGCCATTGTAGCTATAGCCGGTCTCATTAGAGGTAAAATAATCGTATGGAATATCTTAATCTCACTTGCGCCATCAATACGAGCCGAGTCAACCAACGCCGGATGATAAATAGTCTCGAGATACTGCTTCATGAAGAAAACAGTCGGTGCACTCGCTATAGCTGGAAGAATAAGTGGAATATAGTTATTCAGCAAGCCTAAATTAGCCATAAAACGGTAAAAACCGATAATACTGACCTGAGTCGGTATCATAATCAGCATGAGAATAATTCCCCATAAGAACTTCTTTCCTTTAAACTGATAGACAATTAACGCATAGGCTGTTAACGATGAAAAGTATAAACTTAGACCGGTTGACGTGGCCGCGATGAAGAAAGAGTTCCCGTATCCTTGGAAGATATTAAACCCTCTGCTTCTCAAGTGCGTCCAGTTGTTCCAGGCATTATCACTGGGAATTAGAGACAGTCCCTGCTGGATTTCAGGAGCGGATCGTGTCGCATTGACTATAACAATCCAGAATGGCAGTATACTTAACAGTGTCAGAATAGTGAAGAATACATATAGCAGGATACGCTGCATTTTTATCTGTTTGGCATTACCTGTCTGATACATACCTATCTTCCTCCTTTGCTTGATTTATTCGCACGGGTTCGGAAACTGTTGAATACAATCAGACTGAATACAGTCGTCATCAAGAGAAGTACAACAGAAGCTGTTGATGCAACGTTCAAGTTTCGTCCGCCTTGGAAAGCTTGTTTATAAATAAATGTAATCATCGTCTCTACAGACTGTTGAGGTCCGCCACCTGTCAGAAGGTAAGGGATATCGAACATCTGAAGTCCACCGATTAATGAAGTAATTAAAACATAGAGAGTAATTGGCTTCATCAAGGGCATCGTAATTTTAGTGAAGGACTGCCAGTCGGTTGCTCCATCTACTCGAGCCGCATCAAAGAGGTTTTCATCAATTCCTAAAATGCCCGCCTGAAGCACGATGGTTGTTTGTCCATACCACATCCAGAACTGGATGAAAGAAACAATCCCTCGAGTCATCCAGACGCTTCTAAAGAAATCAATCGGGGTATCAATCAGATTCCATTGAAGCATAATGAGATTCAGTGGACCACGTGGGAAACTGAATAAAGAGCTGAAGATAACCGCAACAGATGCTGCAGTGATAATGTTAGGCAAGTAAAACATGCTTTTGAAAAAGCCGATCCCTTTTAAATTTAAACGTCTGCTCGTAAACCAGTAGGCCAGCAAGAAAGCAAGGATAATCTGAGGGACAAAGTTAACTACCCATAAGATAAAGGTGTTTGATACTGCCCTTCTGAAAAGCATGTTATTATAGATGTTTTGAAAATTTTGAAACCCTACAAAATTTGCTTCAGTTGCCCAACCAGCTAAATCTGTAAAAGATAAATAGATGGTATAAAACATCGGGTAAAAATTGAAGGCCAAAAAGAATAGGAAAAAGGGCGCCATAAAGACGTAACCCCATTTATCATGATTCTTTCGTTTGGCCAGTTTTCTCTGTTTTCCGGATGCCGTAGTCACAGTAGTCGTTGCCATAAATAACTCCTTTCCATTCAATGTAGCGGAGAAAGTGCAGTGAGCACTTATATAAGTGGTCAGCTGCACTTTCCATGTGCTACACAAAATCTAATTAGTCTACTTGAATATCTGGGTAAAGACTTTGAACTTCCATTCTGAATGCATCTAAGGCTTCTTCCATTTCCATCTCACCTTTAGAATATGGTGTTAAAGCAAGATCATCAAATGCTCCCTGAATACCTTGGTCGTATTGAGTAATAATTTCACCATCAATTTGCTCAATTCCATCAGCAAAGGCATCATAGTGGTTCTGACCGCCGAGGAATTCCATTTCAAAGTCACCACGTACTTCTTCAACTACGCCTTGGTGAGAAACAACGTCTCCTGTATCTTCAGCCCAATCTCTCATGAAGTTTTCGCTGGTAGTCAAGTATTCAATTAAGTGCGCTGCTTCGTCCTGCATGTCAGACGTTGAAGGAATACCTATCCACGTACCTCCACGGAAGTAAGCGGTCGGTCCTGTTACCATGCGCCAGTTTCCTGCTGTCTGATCACCATTAGGTACCAGCCAGAAGTGCAGACCCCATGTCGGTAAGCTGTAACCTAAAATTTCATCCCCATTCATGCCAGCAAAGTACTCTTCGCCTTGAGGCTCAGCATCCATCATGAGACCTTCATCTACCATCGTACGTGCTGTTTCCATTAATTCATAAATTTGATCATCAATGATTAATTGGCCGTCTACAACCCAACCTTGGTCACGAGACCCATAGTAAGCGTGACTTAAATCGCCGCGACCTGAAACCATGTAGACTGAACCGTCTGATGCATCTCTTAGTTCTCGTGCAGTATCAAGGAAGCCATCCCAATCTCCAATCGCATCCTGCATGTCATCTTCAGATTCAATTCCTAGGTACTCACTTGCCAAATCTTGTCTATAAAAGAATGCACCAGGAGTCGTCTGCCATGAGTTTGCTACAAAAGTTCCGTCTTCATGGGTACCGATATCTCTAACATAATCAAATGTATTTTCGGCACCTTCCATTAAGCTATCGTACTGACTTAGATCGACTAGCATACCGGATTCAACGTATTTTTTAACAAATGCCTGTTCTGCAAAAATAACATCAGGGGCACTGTCTGTAGTAAATACCGGATCTAATTGTGTTTCGAATTCTTCAGTTGGCACGATAGAGATATTAATTTCATAATCTAGATCCGAAAATTCTTCTAGATAATAATCATTAATCATCGTCTGTGCTTCATCTGTGAATGTCCATACGTCCAAGACACCTTCGCCACCTGTAGTAGGTGCTTCAAACTCCTCACCGTCTTCAGTCTCTAATACTTCACCCTCATCATTACCGCCGTCAGCTGTTTCTCCGTTATCTCCAGTATCAGCAGTATCGCCATTTCCACAAGCCATTAATGCAAGTGCTGTCAAAGTAGTTAAACTCATTAAGATTCGTTTCTTCATCATTTGAAACCCTCCATTTTATATAGTCTAAAATTAAGATCAGTAACAATGTTTTATTGAATCGCCTACAAACGTCTTTATACATAAGCTGTAATCGGTGTAGCTTTACTTTACTTGACATGATTAGATACTTATAATTGCTCTATCTTATCGATAAAAGTGCACAATCCCCCTTTGCGACTATTTGTACGGATTCACCTCCATAAATCTATTGTTTACAAACTAATAAAACGCTTACACTAAGTGTAAAAAAATTATTAGTTTGTTTAATCTACAAACTAATATTGCTTACAAGCTTATAGTAATCTTTTTAACATGAAATTGCAACACTTTTTTTGTCTTATCCCACTATTTCAAAGCGCTCTCACACTAATATATTACTATACAAAGCAAGAAAAAATGGTCATAGTTTGTAAATATAACCTAGAATATAACTTAAAGGGCGAAACCTTTGTGTTGCAGGCCTCACCCCTGATTATCAGTTTTTCAATTTCAGTTTGTATAATATAACTGATATAACTAACACCAATACGGATCCAATCGATATTACCGCTACAGAAATATTATTTTCGATAACATTGGCAGATGATGCGCCATCTACGCTACCACCCTGGTCAGCCAACAGAATAAGCTCTCCAAAAACGGAGGGGTTCTGGTAGCCTTGACCCGATAAATCATTCCAGGCAGCGACGCTTTCTCTGCTCCCGGACTGCGCATCGTTAATTTGCAGATCAAAACCCACTGAATCTCCTGCAGATGGCGATAGCGTTACCCAAGGAATTGCCAATTCAACACTGTACCATTCATTTGTCTCGAAAACCCGAGTGGAGTCCATTTCATTTTCAGTCCAGTCACCGACGCTTTCAACCCCTTCCGTATTTACACGAAAATGGCTGGTGCCCGTTAAATAACTCTCCGCCTGATCGTTCGACTCCTCTAGAAACACTTCGACAGAATCCTGCTCCCACGGCTCTTCTGCTGATACATCTATAGAAGAAGTAGTAACGTCAATCAGGACATATAAATTATCTTCATCCCAAAGTACCCGGCCGACTCCCTGTGCACCTTGCCATGCCAATTGGTACCGGTCAATGGATAATACTTCAGCCTGCTCCCAAATATCATCCAGCCCACCTGTCCTATCCGGAGTTCCATATAATGCCTGTCCCTCTCGCCTGTCCATTTCCGCTTGATTGGAATGCCGCGCGAGGTATTCTTCAGGATTGGCAACCGCAAAGTAGGCTTCTTTGGCTCTTAAATCACCGTCAAACAGCAGCGGATTCCTTTCAGACCGCCAGCTTGTCGAATCACTTAATCCCCAAAAAGTCACTCGAGAAATAACATCCGAATGTTCTTTGTATAAAGAAAACAATTCAGCATATAGAAGCGCCTGAGCAATCTCTTCCTCTTCACTCAACTCTCCAGTACTGGCTGTAGTAATATCCAGTTCTGTAACGCCTATTTCAATACCCAGTTCACGGAATCGTTCTATCGACATCCGCACATTATTAACACTTGTCCCACTGTTATAATGCCCCTGCATACCTACACCATCTATCAGTAGTTCACCCGGGTTATCCTGCGCGTAGTTTTCGTTAATTTCTTTGATCATATAGTAAATAGCTGTTGCTTTATTCTGGTTATCATCATTGTAATCATTATAGTATAACTTGACATCTGTCCAGCCGTTTTCATCTAATACTTCCCGCGCTCTCGTATAAGCCAACTCCAGATAATCATCTCCGATTGCATTGTACCAATCCGAACGCCTTAACGTGAACCGCCAATTTTCCGGATCTCCCGGATTGTCATTTATCGCTTCATTGACAACCTCCCAGGCTATCACAGAGTCGCCGTACTGCACTATTGTTTCTTCTATATGTGTATACATATTTTGCAGCGCTTCTTCTCTGGACAATAGCTCGCCCGCTTCACTGTGCAGCCACTCCGGCGACTGCTGGTGCCAGACCAGCACGTGCCCATGCAGAGCCAACCCTTCTTCTTTGATTCTTTCAACCAGCCTCATCTGGCTTGAGAAATCAAATTCCCTCATAGTATTGTAAGTATATTCTGGTTTCATCGCATTTTCTGCCGTGACCAGGTTATGATGATGCGTAAGTAAATCCAGTCTTTGGCCATCCATTTCGTTCATCGAAACAGCATTTCCGATTAAAAAGTGGTCTTCATAGATATCTTTTAACGGTTCCAGTTCAGTTTCAACTGCAACGTCTTCCTCTCCACCTTCTACACTTAATTCAAACTGATCAATCAGAAAGTCCACAGTCGGATGCGAGTCACTTTCCACGTAGACACTGACGTACCCGTCCCCAAGTGAATCATAACGGTAAGAACCAGTCAGTTGAACCCACTCATCAGAAGATACTGTTTGTGTATCAATTGTCTGATAACTAGCTCCGCCCCCATCACCGATTTGTGTTGACAGCTTTAAATCGGTTCTTGAAGAGTCAATTAACTTGACCCAAACAGAAACAGCGTATTCCCTCCCTGCTTCCAGGTGTTCATCCACCCTAACCGAGGGACCATTCCAATTTTCTGTTCGGCCGGTAACTCTGAGCGAATAGTCACCTGAATGGGCCTCTTCAGTAGTACGCTCCACTACTTCATCGTCCCCTCTCGGTTCAAATCCGTGACTGTTTTCTTCAAAATTTTCAAAAACCAGACTGTCGTTTGCCGATACAATTTCCATAGGCACATTCAATACAAATAAAAGCATCACAAAAACACTTATTTTCTTCACACGTTTATACATCGAATCAACTCTCCTCATCTATAGGTGTGACCGCTTACACAGTATTGTTTAATCATACCGAACTTGCGAAAACAGTCAAGAGTTAATTTGTTTTTTAAACTAACATATTTCGTTAAATTTAAGCAAACAAAAAAAGTGCAGACAGAATGTCCGCACTTTTTTTCGCGACTTGTATTGCTACAAGCGAGAATTCATGTTCACAGCAATCCTTCTCCAATACCGACTTCCTGTCGTGATGCAAAAGCATCTGTATTGCGCAGAGTCTCCATATCAATGGAGTCCTCGACTCATCGCATAAGGAATATATTACTATATAATCAGTCGATTGTCAATGATGAGATTTGTCAACTATATTCTCTATCCAGAACTGAGCGATTAATCCATGTCCTGCCACAGTCGGATGCACGCCATCATCACCAGTATAATAACTGAAGCCATTTCTAATGCCTTCAGCGTTCAATAGTCCATCTAAAGGAATGAGATCGGTCTGGTAATCGCGTGCCATCTTACGTACAATCTGGATTCTCGAATCCAAATCTGCTCGCCACTCTACCCGGTCTTTTGGAAAAGGCAGTACAAATGGTTCCATTAAAACAACGCGTGCATCTGTTCTTTGATGGAGTGACTTCAAAAGGAAGCGGTAATTTGATTCAAACTCTGCCAGCTCAGCCTCTGTGACTTCTTTTCCGTCATTCTGATTAGTCCATGTATCATTAATCCCAATCATTAAGGTTACAATGTCCGGGTTGATGATAAGACAATCTTCTTCCCATCTGTTTTTGACGTCAATTAGACGGTCTCCGCCCACGCCCCTATTTAACACAGTCAGTCTTTTTTCCGGAAAATGCGTCTGCAGATAGGCGGCTATGAGTAGAGGAAACCCCTGACCTAAATTTTTCCCATCCAACCGGTCTCTTCCAGTATCAGTAATGCTGTCGCCTATAAATAATAACGTATCATTGTTATCGATTTTCACACGGTTACCTCCTAAAAGGTGTTAGCTGTTTTGTCTTTTCTGCTTAAAATTGTACACTGCTCCAATCAGATTGGCATCACTTTTAAATTCACAAATTGCCACTTCGGGTTTAAATGGAAAGAAAAACATTTTGCTTTTCAGCTTATCCATTTCTAAATCTATTCTTTCTAATAGCCCCTCATGGTTTGAAACCCCGCCACCTATAATGATTTTCTCCGGATCAAAAGCAACTGCCAGATTAAAGAGGCCTCTTGTTAAGTATTCGTAGAAGTTAGCTTCCTCTTCCTGTGCAATGACGTCACCTTTTTCAGCCAGCTCAAAGACTTTTTTTCCATCTATTTCATTCTCTGACAGACCTTTTCTTTCAGCATACTTCCTAGCCATCGCAACTGCAGTCCCTACCTGACTGAACACTTCTTTATCATTCATCAGCATAAATCCAAATTCACCACCATGCAGATGGGGTCCGTGATGAACCTGCTTGTTTACAATCACGGCACCGCCAACACCAGAGCCCAGTACTACAAAGAGAACAGTATCATTATCTCTGGCCGCTCCTCGCCACACTTCTGCCAGACCGGCACAGTTGGCATCATTTTCAATCGATACCGGTAAACCAAGAGCTTCTTCCAGTTCATCATAGATAGGAAAGTAGTTCAGATAATTTACAGCACTAAATCCTTCTATCTGTCTGTCTTTCTGATTAACAGCTCCGGGAGCTGAGAAAGCAGCACCTTCAAGTGCATACTTTTCTTCAAACTGATTCTTCACTTCTGTCAACTTGCTTTTCATTTCCGTCCAGTTTTTAGGCGTTTTAAAACTGCTCTTATCTTTGAGTTGTTCTTTTTCGTCCCAATAGCCATACTTGACACTCGTTCCACCAATATCAAACGCTAGTATTCCCATATATTTCTCCTTTGGACTGACTAATTCACCAAGCAGCCACTGATCCATCTGTCCGCGGTTCAGTTCCGCCAATTAGCACGTCTTTTTCATTTTTTATAATAATCTGGCCTCTGCCGAACTGCCCTTTATTTAATTCCACAGCAATCTCATGGCCCATACTCTTCAAAGCCTGCATGGTTGACACGGGCAGTTCCGGTTCAACCATGACCTTATTACCATTTAACCACTGCCACCTTGGCGCATCCAGTGCATCTTGAGGGTTAAGGTTAAAGTCAATCAACGACTGAACCACCTGCACATGACCCTGAGGCTGCATCTGTCCCCCCATCACACCAAATGGACCGACGGCTTTCTGATTTTTAGTAATAAAACCCGGAATGATTGTATTGAACGGCCGTTTTCCCGGCCCTAAACAATTGACGTGACCTTCCTCGCGTGTAAAACCTAATGCCCGGTTATTTAAGCTGATGCCAAACTCCGGGACTACTGCACCAGATCCAAAGCCCATATAGTTGCTTTGGATATAGGATACCATGTTGCCTTCTGAGTCAGCCGTTGCCAGATATACCGTTCCAGAATCATCTTTTATACCCGGTACCGCTTCAGTCGCACTATCCTTAATCAGGCGTGAGCGAGCCTCGGCATATGTTTCTGACAACAGACGCTCTTTAGAAACTGTCATGTGGCGACTATCGGCAATTGATAAATTCCCATCGGAGAAAGCCAGCTTGATCGCTTCTATCTGCTTATGCAGTGTAAGCGGATTGTCGATTCCATCAAGCTCCATAAATTTAAGGCTGTTTAAGGCCATAAGGGCAACGATACCCTGGCCATTTGGGGGCATTTCCCAAATGTCATAGCCTTTGTAATTAATTGAAATGGGGTTGACCCATTCCGGTTCGAAGGTTTTTAAATCTTCGTACCTTAATTCTCCTTTATGTTTCACAGAAAAAGCATCAATCGCTCGCGCTATTTCTCCACAATAGAACGCTTCCCCTTTCGTTTGGGCTATCAGACGCAAACCTTTAGCATGACCCTTCAATTTCAAGACATCCATTGCTTTCATCGGTTTCCCCTCAGGGGCAAAAACGTCAAACCAGGACTGGAGTTCAGGATGTTGTTTGATGTCTTTTGAATAGCGTTTAAACGCTCTGCTGAACGACTGGGCAACCACACTGGTCACTACGAAACCCTCTTCAGCCAGCTTTGCTGCCGGTTCAAGCACTTCCTCAAGCGGTAGTTTCCCGTGTTTCCTGCTCAGTTCCGCCCAACCGGCGGGTACCCCCGGTACAGTAACTGTTTGAATACCAAAGGTTGGAAACTCCTCTTCCCCTTTGTTGTATTTATCCGGCTTTAATTTTTGCGGTGACGGCCCGCTGGCATTCAATCCAGACAATTTATTGTCTTTCCAGATAATACTGAAGCTGTCTCCCCCTATACCATTTGAACCAGGTTCCACCACTGTCAGAGCAGCAGCTGTCCCAATCGCCGCATCAATGGCATTGCCGCCTTTTTTCAGCAGCTCCAGCCCCACCTGTGCTGCCGCCGGATGTGATGTCGCTACCATTCCGTTTTTCCCATATACGCATTCGCGTCTGGATGAATAGCGAAAGGCTTCCGGTCTAAATTTTAGTTCCCCCATAATTCTTTATCCCCTTTGTATGTACCCCCGACAAAACTTTCGGGGTATAGTTAAATTATCATCAGTCAGTTAATTGAATAATCTCAATCTTATAGCCATCAGGATCCTTAATGAAGAAATAAGAAGCCGCTCCATCAGACAACCCTTTTAAGTCAGTGACGTCATGACCTGCTTGGCTATACTCCTCATGTGTGTTTTCCAAATTTTCCACACCGATAGCAATGTGGCCATAACCATTACCCAATTCATACGGTTCTTCCTGATCATAATTATAAGTTAATTCCAGTTCAACCTCATCTCCCGGTAAAGCCAGATAAACTAATGTAAATTTGTAGTCCGGGTAATCCAGTCGACGCACCTCTTCAAGACCTAAAATATCTTTATAAAAGGTAAGAGATTTATCCAAATCTTTTACACGTACACACGTGTGCAGCATTCTTTTTCGCACCACTATTCCTCCTCAGTAATTATGCTTTCATTTTGCCTTACTTTCATTGTGGCGTCAAGCTTTCCTCTTCTTATAAAATAACACATATTATTAAATCAAGCGTTTACATTAATTAAAAATAAACTAAAATAGTTATTGACTATTTATTATGTATGCGTTATCATTTGTATAGAAACATAGTTAGTAGCAGTACTACTAGTTTTCTTTTTCATAAATCATCTCCTTTCTATGCAAAAGAACCCCTGCGGAAACAGGGGTTCTTTTTTGCGCTCATTTACTTTTCATAGAGTTCCAACGGCAAGCCGTCAGGGTCCTTGAAAAACGTATAGCTCTTTTGAGTATAAGGGTCTATCCGCACGGGTTCCACTTCCACTCCTTTTTGAGCCAGTTGCTTAACGGCTTCATCTACGCTTTCCACTGCAAAACAGAGGTGTCGGAGCCCAGCTGCTTCCGGATTGTTTTGCCGATCAGGTACATCCGGAAAAGAGAACAACTCGATTTGGTTGTCTCCGACTTTTAAATCAAGTTTATACGATTGCCTTTCCTCCCTGTATGCCTCATGTATTATTTCAAATCCCAAAATTTTTGTATAGAAATGTTTCGATGTCTCATAATCACTGGCAATAACAGCTACATGGTGTATAAAATTTGTCAGCACTTCAATCACTTCCTTAGTATTAAACTATTGATCTGTTTTTGCTTTTACATCGTTTTGAAGGTATAGTAATAAGATACTAAATGAGTCTCCTTTAGTTTACTACAAAATGAATAGAAGGCGAAAGTTATGGATATTTCTTCAGTTATTATTAATCAGCTGCTTCAGATGTTTTTCATCATGATGTTTGGCTTTGTACTTGTAAAAATCAAGTTTCTTGATATGAACGGCAGTCAGCAGCTTGCCAACATTGTCACGAAATTTGTCATTCCAATTGTCATGCTCCTGTCATTTCAGCAGGATTTCGAAACGAGTCAGCTTCAACTGTTAGGCACATCACTGATGGGTGCTCTGGCTATCACTCTTTCTCGCATCGCTATTGCGCATACGTTACTTAGAAACCGGTCGAAAATTGACCGTTATGCTGTCGTCTTTTCAAATACAGCTTTTATGGGCATTCCAATCGTACTGCCTCTTCTTGGGTACGAAGGAATTTTCTTTTTGTCCATGTACATTGTTACGTCAGCCATTTTCCAGTTTACATACGGTATATGGATGCTGTCGGAAGGAAAACAGCCGATTACGATTAAATCGATCCTGACTAACCCAGCCAGTATTGGTGCCTTTATCGGTTTTACTTTATACATCACACGTCTGCCCATTCCAGGTGTCTTGTATAACAGTCTGGATACAATAGGTAGTCTCAGTTCTCCTTTAGGAATGATTCTACTCGGAGGCTATCTGGCACGCAGTAACATCAAAGATATTTTCCTGGTGAAAAGCAATTACTTAACTGTTGCTGTTCGACTGATTATTGCTCCTCTAATTGCCCTAGGTCTGCTCTGGCTGCTGCCAATCAGTCACCCGTCCGTTTTATTCGTTCTAGCCATTGCCAACTGCACCCCAACAGCTGTCAATACTGCTTTGTTCTCCCAACTATACGGGGGCGACTACGAATATGGAGCGCGCATCATTATACTGGCTAGTTTCTTTTCTATTATTACCATGCCGCTGATGATCAGCCTGGCTACTTATCTTTTATGACCAAAAAAGTAACGCTTCTCTTCCAGCAATAATGGAAAGATGGCGTTACTTTTTTATTGACTTGTTCCTTTAAAATAGTTGGACTCGCAATAACTTGGATAGCTGAAGCGCTAATACACATATACTATCTATTTTTCCTATTGCGCTTTACTCCTTTTCAGATTGCTCAATCCTGTATGTTATAATCAAACTCATAAAATAGAAACGATAAAAGTTTAATGGAGGAGAACAGAATGGAATCTTTTACCGATTTTCTTGAGAAGCTGGATAATGAAAAGCACAAACAGCGAATGATAGACTTATTTGGGTGGATAGACAAAGAATTTCCTGAACTTGAGAAAAAAATGGGCTGGAATCAACCCATGTATACCCATCGTGGCACGTACATTATCGGCTTCAGCACATCAAAAAAGCATATGGCAGTCGCACCCGAAAAAGCAGGGTTAAAGCAATTCGAAACAGAATTGGCGGCATGTAAGTATGATGCAACGAAAGAAATTTTCAGAATCAAATGGAATCAGCCGGTCGATTATTCTCTTCTAAAGGATATTATCCAGTTTAACATTGTCGATAAAGCAGACTACACAACGTTCTGGCGTAAGTAACACACATATTCTCTTAGTCAATAAGGTGTCCATAGTAATGAGGGACACCTTATTTATACACTTACAATTTCAGTCTAAATATACATGGAAAAACTCCTGATATAGCAGCGCTCTGATTTTACCTCCTACTCTATCAGGAGTATCTTCTAGTTAAGATTTATATTTAATTTTTTCTATTCCAATAAACTGGTTTAGTCTTTATTATGACCACAATAGATTGTACCAGATTTGAATTGACGTACCTAAAATCAGCATAGCAAGAATCCACTGAAGAACTTTTGTGTTAGTTCTCTGTCCTATCTTCGCTCCTATTGGAGAAGCAATCAGACTGGCAACAATCATGACAGCTGCCGGTGCATAGAGCACCTGATTTGTCGCTACTTTACCAACTGTCGATCCGATTGAAGAGAGAAAAGTTACCGCCAGCGATGTTGCAATGGTTACACGTGTGGGTAATTTTAAAACCGTCAGCATGATTGGAATCAGAAGAAATGATCCAGCTGCTCCAACAATACCAGAAGCTACGCCGACCACGAAC
This sequence comes from Alkalibacterium psychrotolerans, assembly GCF_054784355.1. Taxonomy (NCBI): domain Bacteria; kingdom Bacillati; phylum Bacillota; class Bacilli; order Lactobacillales; family Carnobacteriaceae; genus Alkalibacterium; species Alkalibacterium psychrotolerans. The sequence goes on from NZ_BAAGPH010000027.1 coordinate 38,559, forward strand.
GACAGACCGGAAGCGAGTGGTTTATTGAAAGAAATTAGATGGGCCGGCTGATCAGGAATCTGCTTTTTAGGCATGAGAATCATAACGACCGCAATTGTTGCCAGAATGGCATAAACCAGATTAACGGCGTTTTCCTGAAAGAAACCTGACGCAAACGCACCAATAAAACTACCTATCAGTATACTGCTTCCCATGAACAGGACAAGTTTACGGTGCAGATAACCTGTTCCTTTGTATGCCCATACCCCTGCAATTGTTGCAAAGAACACCTGAACGGCACTGATACCAGACACTTCATGGGCTGTCAGTGCACTGAACCCTAATAAAGGTGGAATAAACAACAGCATCGGGTACTTGATAATTGATCCCCCTACACCAACCATGCCGGAAACAAACGAACCGACAAAGCCTATCAGAAAAATCGTGATAATATATGAAATATCCATAACATCCTCCTATCTAATTGACTAAGGAAAAGAGGGACCTGTCAGCCCCCCTCACTCTGCAATTATTCGCCTTTTTTAATGTGGAAAGTCAACACTTCATCTGATTCATTTGTTTGAAGCAGTTCGTGTCCAGAAGACTTTGCCCAGGCCTGGAAGTCCTTCAAGGCACCTTTATCTGTTGCTTGTACTTCCAGTATTTCACCCGTGTTCATTGACTTGATTTCTTTTCTCGTTTTAACAATTGGCATCGGGCAAGCTAATCCTTTGGCATCTAATACTTTTGCTACGTTCATTTTTACATTCTCCTTTAATTTTTATATTTTTTCTAATTTTTTTATACTACAATTATCTGACCGCACAGCGATTTGGACCGATTTCCATTTCACGCTGTTCTTCTTCGTCTGGAGTAATTTTACCCATATTGGTCTGACGAATATCCTGATAAGCATTTGGCTGTGGAGGCAAATTATCCGTTACTGTTGAACGGAATTCTTCTTCATCCTCAATGTTAAGACCGTGATTTTTCTCAAACAGAACACCCAGCTTTTCAGCTACACTTCCGTCATCGTTTAGTTCATCCACAATCATGTAGTGAGCCGGAAGAACGGTTAAGTCTTTAGATAGGTTCTGATAGGTTTCATAGAGCGAGTCTCTTAAATCACTGACCCAGTCTTCGGCTTTTCCTGCCAAATCCGGACGACCAATGGAGTCTACAAACAGAATATCTCCAGAAAGCAAGTAAGCATCGTCGACTATAAAGGATGTTGAACCTATAGTGTGACCCGGTGTATAAAGTGCTTTTACATCAATTTTAGATGCACCAACTTCTACATGGGCACCTTCTTCCAGTGCTTCATACTCAAAGGTTGCTTCTTCAGCATCCTTAGGTGGCAGCCAGTATGTTGCACCCGTATCCTGTGCTATTGTGCGTCCACCTGAGATATGATCAGCATGCAAGTGAGTATCCAGTACGTTTGTGATAGATACGCCTTTTTCTTCAGCTAATTTCATATACGGTTCAGTCATGCGTGCAGAATCAATAACGACGGCTTCATCGCCTGATACCACCATATAAGACAAGCACCCTTTCCCGAGTCTTACAAACTGGAACAGTTCTCCTCCATCTTTCAAGTCGGATATTTTTACTGGCTCGAGATACTCGCTCCAGGCTTTCATTCCGCCTTCCAGATATGACGCTGACACACCTTCTTCAACCAGCATTTCAGCCACCATAACCGAAGACCCCTCTTTAGCACAGACGACCAGCAGCTCTTTATCTGAAGGGAGTTGTGGTAGAACCTCTTCCACCCCATCCAGTAAATCGAAATACGGAATATTCAGATAGTCGAAATTTTCTCCGTCTACTTTCCAGTCTTCAAAGGCATCTTCATTTCGTACATCCAGGATAAATAAGTCTTTTTTCTGAATGACTTTCTGTGCCAGTTCCTTAGGTGTCATAGCAGTTAAGCTCACGTTTGCATCCTCCTCATTCCATTCACTCATACCAGGTTTCACATTGACAACGTCCTTGTAGCCACTTTCAGCTAATAACGTTGCTGCCATATCACTTCTGTTGCCCATTCGGCAGACAACATAAATCGGCTTGTTATCTGACAATTCACTCATTCTGTCTTTCAGTTCCCCTAAAGGAATCGATACAGCTGAGGGTATATGGTAACCTTCATACTCTTCTGTTTCACGTACATCCAGAACAGTGAGGTCATCACTGCCGTTCATTCGGTCTTTCAACTCATCATTTTGAATGATATGAGGGTAGGGTTCACCTTCTTTGTCCTCCCCGGATGACCGAAGATAATGTTTAAGCAAACCGTCATTTTCAACAGTCCCGAGGTAATCATGTCCCGATTTTTCAGCCCAGGCTTTCAGATCAGCTGTCGACCCTTTGTCCGTCGCTTGTACTTCTACAATTAATCCTGATGCAATGTCTTTTAATGCCTTCTTTGTTCGTACAATCGGCATAGGACAAGCCAGACCTTTTGCATCTACTAATAAATCGTATGACATTTCTTTCACTAGTTTCATCTCCTTTAATTAAATTGCTGTCTTTTTTTAAATAGATTTTTAGATAAACATGTTGACGCCGCCATCTTCAGCTTCTGCCAAGTAAGCAGCTACTCCAGCGTACTCTGTAGTTTCTCTCATTTCAGACTTATCAAGCCCCAGTAAATCCATAGTCATCGTGCAGGCAACCAGATTAATTTCTTGATCCTCAGCCGTTTCGATTAGATCGGACAACGGCATAGCGTTATGTCTTTTCATGACTTTTTTGATTAATTTAGGTCCAATTCCCATAAAGTTCATATTGGACAGCCCCATTTTTTCAGGACCTCTCGGCATTATTTTACCGAATGCCTTCTCCAGCAGGTTTTTCTTAGCTTGAATTGGCTCGTCTTTACGAAGTGCATTCAATCCCCAGAACGTGTGGAAAATAGTTACTTCGTGGTCATAAGCAGCTGCTCCATTCGCAATAATGTACGCTGCCATTGCCTTATCATAATCGCCACTAAATAAAATTATATTGGTTTTTTTACGCTCGCTCATATCATATCCCTCTCCTGTTTTGTTTTAACCCATTAGGGTATTAAAATTCTCAAATTAAAATACACGATACTAACAATGTTTGCATCGTTGTATTTCAACGTTACAATTACATACTATACCCTGTAAGGTATAATTGTCAAGGAACTTATTTCTTTTTTCCTCTTTTTATTGTTTTCACTAAGACGAATCGGCTTAATATAGGCATTACTATTGATATTTCACTTCTATTTTCGCGAAGTTTGTGAATTTTCAACTTGGGTTATCTTCATAATGGTTACCATACTATTCGATGGCGAATCTTATTTATTCCCCAGAGTTTATTTCCACTAGAAAGTTCAGACGTCAATAAAGTCAACATAAACATAGCTTTTCTCCTTTTACAAGTTTGGTAATCTTACAACCAACATACTAAATTACGTGGAAGTACCAGTTTGAACACCCCCTCTTATACCCTTACAGGTATAGTGATGGCTAATTTTGAAATAGACCATAATCGCTGGTAATGATAAGCTGAAAACTATTAACCAATAGACTAGTTAGTTACTATTATTTATGTCCGTACAAAAATAAACCGCTCATCTGCAACAGACGAACGGTTCATTGACACTATTATATTGAACGCGGGTTTATACAGAAAAAGCTATGTCAGCACCCTAGGGGAACCGACATAGCTTTTATTTAATCTTATTTATGCGCACGAGAAGACTCGAACTTCCACGGGGCATCGCCCCACCAGCCCCTCAAGCTGGCGCGTCTACCATTCCGCCACGTGCGCTATATACTCAACAAAAGCTATCATACCAGTGTTTTGCTAAAATGTCAATATTTGAAAAGTATCTTTTATAGTTTACACCTCTAGGCATAAGCTGTAAAGTTAAGTTAAGATTCTTAAATCCAAATGAAAAGGTGTGAATGACAGTGATTCAATCCATTGTATTTGATATGGGCAATGTTCTCATCCGTTATCGTCCTGAAGTATTTATCACGAATTATTCGTCAGATTTTGATGAACAGAAAATGCTGCTGGATGCCATATTTTACGCCCGAGAATGGCAGGAGTATGATCAGGGAACATTAACTAACCAGGAATTGCTTGACCATGTGTTAATGAATATACCCGATAAACTGCACGAAACTGCTAAAAATGTACTGGTTGACTGGTACACTGGTATGACCCCTATTAGTGAGATGGAAGATATTCTCAGGCAGCTTGATGAAAACAAGTATGACTTGTATCTTCTCTCCAATGTATCCCAGGATTTTCATCAGTTCAAGCATATTATTCCTGGCCTGAACTATTTTGACGGTATTTTTCTCTCATCTGACTGGAAAATGATTAAGCCGGATCCAGAAATATACAAATTGTTTTTCAAAGAATTCGACCTGAATCCTGAAGAATGCTTCTTTATCGATGACCTGCCTCAAAATATACAGAGCGCTGAAAATCTTGGTATGAAGGGCCACATTTTTGATGGCGACATTGAAAAACTAAAAGAGCATCTCAAAAAAGAGCACATTACTATTAGCTAGCTAACATAGAGACCATTTCTTTCTAAGACGTTCGTAGAAGTGGTCTCTAAATCCATTTAGTGACAACTTCTTCCAAGACTTCTTCATGAACTGGTCGCTATAGCGTTTTAGTGACAACTTCTACTAAATTTCCCCTATGAACTAGTCATAATAACCGTTTAGTGACAACTTCCATTGGAATCCCCTCATGAACTGGTCAAAATAGTCATTTAGCGACTACTTCTTTCGAAATCACCCAATGAACTTGTCACTATATCCTTTTAGTGACAAGTTCTATCAGAATTTTTCGTGAACTGGTCACTATAGCGTTTTAGTAACACTTTCTAATGAAATTGCCTCACGAAGTGGTCGCTATAGTGTTTTAGAGACCACTTCTACAGGTATCTCTTGATGAACTGGTTACTATCACATTTTAAAAAACCCGGCAGCGAGAAAATTCTCGCTGCCGGGTTTTTCTACTTTTATTCAACTAGCCTAAAGCGTCCACTGCACTTCGAGCAGCAGAATTTTTTTACATTAAAGCGTCTCTGCCTTTTAATAATCAGCTGACATCCTTTACATTGGTACTGCCAGACCGCTTTAGCTTTGTGACTAGTTAAAGCAGGCGTAAACCTTAGACCGTTCACTTCTTTTAGCAGATCTTTGAAATCCTTGTCCTTGTGCTGATAGCCTTTTTTATCAAGGTGAAGATGATAGTGGCATAATTCATGAAGAATGATGCCTTCAAACACTTCCTGACCATGAACATTCAGAACTTTCGGATTAAAATCCAGGTTGTGACTCCCCAAGTGGTACCGTCCGCCCGTAGTTCTCAGCCGCTTGTTGAACGTCGCTGTATGAGTAAAAGCTTTATTGAACTTTTCCAAAGAAAGCTTTTCTACTCTCTTCTGCAGAGTTTCCTGCTTCATCTGACCACTCCATATATATCCAATCCATTAAAGGCGGTTAGCCTTTAATCCTACTTGTTATCTTGCACCATGCTTAATCCGATTCGGCCTTTTTTCACATCGACAGAGTCAATCCAGACCTTCACAATATCTCCAACAGACACCACATCTTTAGGGTGCTTAATGAAGGAGTTGCTTAATTTCGAAATATGAACAAGACCGTCCTGTTTCACACCGATATCAACGAATGCACCGAAGTCAACCACATTTCTAACCGTTCCTTCTAGTTCCATGCCTTCTTTCAAATCTTCCATGGACAAGACATCTGTGCGCAATAGTGGCGCAGGCATGTCATCCCGCATATCTCTACCAGGGGCCTGCAAGGCCTTGACGATATCCTTGTATGTTTCTTGTCCTAGATCTATTTCTTCAAGAAGACGCTCTTCGTCCACCAGTTTGAGGCGCGCTTTCAAGTCCTCAGAGCCTATATCCGCTTTCTTCATACCGGCAGCAGACAGAATCTTCTCAGCCTGCTTATAGGTTTCAGGATGAATACCTGTATTGTCAAAAGGTTCCTTGCCATCAGGAATGCGCAGGAAACCAACGGCCTGTTCAAAGGCTTTAGGTCCGAGTCTTTTTACTTTCTTAAGCTGGGCCCGGCTCGTGAACTTCCCGTTTTCTTCTCTATAGCTAACGATATTCTCAGCTGTCGTTTTCGTGAGTCCGGAAATGTGCTTGAGTAGTGCTGCACTCGCCGTATTGACATTGACTCCCACCTGGTTAACTGTTGTTTCAATAACAAAATCCAGCTGTTCTGTCAGTTTTTTCTGTGATACATCATGTTGGTATTGACCGACCCCTATAGAATGCGGGTCAATTTTGACCAATTCTGCTAGCGGATCCTGCAGTCGTCTGGCAATACTGACTGCACTTCTTTCTTCAACTTGCAGGTCAGGAAACTCTCTTCTCGCCTCTTCACTAGCGGAGTAGACAGATGCGCCCGCTTCATTGACGATTACGTAGGCTACCTTTTTATCCACTGATTTTAATTGCTCGGCCACAAACGTTTCAGATTCCCGACTGGCCGTTCCATTACCGATAGCTATCGTATCGACGTCATATTTATTGACCATTTCAAGGAATTTGCCTGCAGCTTCCTTACGTTTCTGTCCGGAAGCGGGTTTGTGCGGGTAAATTACATCGATTCCCAGTACTTTACCTGTTGCATCAATGACTGCCAGCTTACACCCAGTACGGTAGGCCGGATCAAGGCCCAGTATGACCTGATCTTTCAGGGGTGCTTGCAGCAGCAGGTTATTCAGATTTTCACCAAACACTTGAATCGCCTGATCTTCCGCTGTTTCTGTTAGGTCATTTCTCAATTCCCGCTCTATAGCTGGAGAGATGAACCGCTTATACGCATCGATGATGGCTTCCTTAACTGTTTCGATGGCTGGAGAAGTTTTCCCGTCCGGCAATTCCTTTTTCATGATGAAACGGTGTATACGGTCTTCATCACTCTCTATTGATAGGGACAGGACCCCTTCTTTTTCTCCACGGTTCATCGCCAAAACACGGTGTGGAACAAGCGTCTTGAGTGTTTCAGAGTACTCATAATACATTTCATAAACGCCTTTTTCATCAATCTCTTTGTCTTTCACTTTAGATTCCAGGATGCCGGTGTTCTGGACAAAATCCCTTACCCATTTTCGGTACTCAGGATTATCCGAAATGGTTTCAGCAATAATTTCGTGCACCCCGGCTAGAACATCTCCAACTGACTCCAGCCCTTTTTCTTCATCTATATACTGCTCCGCTTCACCTTCAAGTGAGCCTTGCGGAAAGGTTAAAACCCAGTTAGCCAGCGGTTCCAGGCCGGCTTCTTTGGCGATGGTCGCTTTTGTGCGGCGCTTCTGTTTATACGGACGGTACAGGTCTTCCACTCTCTGCATCTGACTGGCTGACTTGATATCTTTTTCAAGCTCTGGTGTCAATTTCCCTTGCTCTTCAATAGAAGCCAGGACGTCTGTTTTACGTTTTTCCAAATTTGTTAAATACGTATGGCGGTCTTCGATTTCGCGGATCTGAACCTCATCTAACGTGCCGGTTACTTCTTTTCTGTAACGAGCAATAAAGGGTACGGTATTACCATCTTTCAGCAAATCGAGTACGGATACAATCTGCTTCTTGGAGTAGTCTGTTAATTCCTTGTTCAGTAAATTCAAAATTTGATTATCTGGTGTTTCTGTCAAAAAGAACATCTCCTCTATAAAATCATCTTATCTATTTTAACACAAAAATGAAAAGAACGAACCCGACTGCTTTAACTCAACAGTTCGCATGCGCTCTTTACGTTATATCGAAACACACCAGACTTTTAACTAGCTGTGCGGTGAAATCTTTTGTTTTCCAGTGTTTATGATTGCCCACGCAGGCAGAAATGAATGTCTTATTCCTGCCGTTCAAAATTTTCCGAAAATGGACATGACCCATTATACTATAGTGTATAGAGGGAAAATCGTCATAAATTCTTTCATACGATTTTGCACCTAAAAAAGCATTCGCATAATTATAAACACGGTGCGGGAGAGGCATGACAAATTCCTGATGGGTTGCAACATGCGTCATCAGTATGATTTTTTTGTCTCTTACTGTTTCAAGGTCGCGGTATAACTGTGTCAGCATCTCACGACTGATTGCCTGGTCACTTTTCCCCCAGTTCACATAATGCCGGTCATTCCAGGACGCAAAGCCGTACTGTTTCCTGGAAAAAGCTTTGTCGTCATAAAGTTCAGTATTGCCATAACCGTAATCGTACCAGCCCGGCGAGCCGACAACTGCCCATTCAGAATTAAGCAGGTGCGGCTTCCCTACTAACGAGTACTTCTGTTTATTGAAGTAATTGTTGATTTTATTCGTATCTGTTACGTCATGATCTCTTGCCCAGAAGTCATGGTTCCCTGGGACAAAAAATACTGATACGCCACTTCTATCCTGCACGCTTTTCAAAAACTCGTCTGTATGCAGATAATGATTGGATATATCGCCTGCAATAAGCAATGTGTCAATCTGTTTACTCTGAATGACTTCCGAAAAACTGCGGACCAAGTCCTGTTCCGTGTAGTCACTGTTTCTATCTATATGCAAGTCCGAAACCGTTCCGATTCTCATTCATCAAGTTCCTTCCACTTTCTTATCCAAATGACGTCTTCGTATTATCAGATTGATACTGCTCTACAATTCCATTTTCATCCAGCACTATACCATGCAGGGTTCCGCCATATACTGCTCCTCCGTCAATTCCTATCTTACCGTCACCTGAATCCCAGATGTCAGTATTATGGCGGTCCTTATGCAACATTGCCGTTACCGTATGACCGAAAATAAATGTCCGATCTGTATGGTTAGGCTGATCATAAAATCCTTCTCTAATCCAGATATAGTCACGATCGTCGGAGTCTCTCCAGTCGCTTAACGTTAAGTCCACCCCTGCATGAACAAATACATACTTTCCCCATTCGTATAGTAAAGGACGTGACTCGATAAAGGGTCTAAGCCAAGTATGCTTGGACTGCATGGCAGCTGAGAGCTCAATGGCATCAAATTTTCCTTCTTTAATATCCAGGAAAGACTGAATAGTTGCCGCGCCACCGTTCATCTCGTACAAACTGGCAGCGTGTTGAGGTCGTTTCAAAAAATCCAGCAGCATATCTTCGTGATTCCCTTTCAGACATACCGCTCCTTTATTATCCACCAAATCCTTAGCCAGCTCAAAACAGGCCCGCGGGTTTTCTCCTCGGTCCCCTAAATCACCCAGTAAAACCAGCTGTTCGTCCTTTTCATTCCAATGGGTCAGCATCTGTTCAAACTGATTAATTTGACCATGTACATCACCAATTACAAATACTTTATCTTTCATCAGGAAGTCTCCTTTCACATCCTTTTTCTGCCTCTTATACTATCTCTCTTATAGTTTACCATAGTCACGCTTTCATACGGAAACAGGTGATATACACAAGCAACTTACATATAGTAATAAAAATGAAGATTTCGTGATTTTCGTTCACATTCATAGATATAGGCCATACCTAACTGTATAATTAATATTATGTCTAAAAATGAAGCACGATATAGAAAGGACGACGTAAACATGAAAGGAAAAAAATGGATTGGAATAATCCTGTTCGTTGTATTTGCTGCTTTTGTCGGCTACAGCGTTTATCAGTCATCACAGGAAGATGAAACAGTGACCGTTCGAACGGCCGAAGTATCCACGGACTCTCTCACGGAAAGAGTCATGACTTCTGGGGTAATCGACCCTTCAGATACTCAGGAAGTAATCGGGCAAGGGGTGGTATCCGAATTAACTGTATCAAAAGGTGACACTGTTGAAGAAGGCGATGAACTGGTGACTTATATGGATGGTACGAGCTTCACTGCTCAATTTGACGGCACAGTTACTGAAGTGAACATTACTGAGGAAGAAGCCGATACCAACGCACAGCAAGGACAAGCTTCCATTATTGTAGCTAACTTGGACGACCTGGAAGTCAGTCTGCAGCTTTCACGCTCAGATGCCTCACTGATTGAAGTCGATCAGCAGGTCGAAATGGATTATGCCGACAAAACCTATGAAGGTGTCATCAGCGCTATCGACCCGGTTGCCACTCAACAACAGACTCAGATGGGGTCTTCTTCCACTCTTGGTGCCACTGTGTCATTCGAATCAGATACAGACGGTTTGATAGCCGGTTTTGAAATAGATGTGGATATCATTGTTGATTCGGTAGAGGATGCCTTAGTCATCCCCATCGAAGCTCTTAACCACGATGAAGATAATCAGCCTTTCGTTTACACTATTGAATCTGATAATGTTCTGACACAAGTCATGATTGAAACAGGTATTCAGTCCGATGCACGCATAGAAGTAACAGACGGTCTCAGCGAAGGAGACGTCATCGTGCTATCTTCAGGTGAAGACTTGGCGGACGGTATGGAAGTTGAACGGGAAGATTAGTAAGGAGGTGTTCTCATGATTGAAATTACCGATATTGAAAAAATTTATAAAATGGGTGGAGAAACAGTTAAAGCACTCAATAAAGTCTCGCTCTCTATTCAAGAAGGAGAATACACGTCTATTATGGGGCCCAGCGGATCAGGTAAATCAACTCTTATGAACATACTGGGGCTACTGGACCGTTTCGATAGTGGAAAGTATTTGCTCAACGGAACAGATGTGTCAGGCTTATCCGACTCGGATCTGGCAAAAATTAGAAACAAAGAAATTGGCTTTGTCTTTCAGTCCTTTAATTTAATGGCACGAATGAATGTGCTGGAAAATGTCATGCTGCCACTTGTTTATGGGAAAGTTCCCTACAAAGAAAGAAGAGAACGGGCCATTGAAGCACTTGAAAAAGTAGGTCTGGGAGACCGTCTGGATCACAAGACTAATGAAATATCCGGGGGTCAGAAGCAGCGTGTGGCTATTGCCCGTGCCATCGTTAACCGCCCTTCCGTATTGATGGCGGATGAACCTACTGGAAATCTGGACTCCAAAACAACTCTGGATATTATGCGTATTTTTCAGGAACTGAACAAAGAAGGAACAACCATTGTCATGGTCACTCATGAGCCCGAAATGGCTAAGTACACGAAACGGATTGTTCACTTCAGAGACGGTGTTATCACAGAAGATGAGACATTGGCTCCTGAACTTCTTCCAGAACGGGAGGTTGAGTAAATGTTTATCAAAGAAAATTTCAAAATGGCTTTAGACAGTATATTTGCGAATAAGATGCGGTCTTTTCTGACCATGCTCGGCATCATAATCGGTATTGCATCTGTTATTGCCATTTTAGCAGTCGGTAACGGGGCTACAGACGAAATCACCACGACTTTCAGCGACTTAGGCGCTACGACTATCAGTTTAAATGCCAATGACCCTGACCAGTCAGGTGATTTAATCACCAATGACGACTTAAATGTGCTGAAGGATTCAATTGATGAAATCCGCTATATTTCTCCTAATGAACAGATGAGTGGTACAGTCTCCTCAGAAGATGAAGCCAGACAGACCGTCGTTTCTTATGGTACACCGGATCTTCAGTTTGTCAGTCAGATGATGAGTTCAACCCTGGTAGAAGGACGTTACTTTAATCAGGTGGATTTTGATGAAGCAGAGGATGTCGTTGTCATAGATGAAGACGGTGCAGAGGCACTTTTTGGTCGAGTAAATGTTGTGGGAGAAATGATTCGCGTATCCGTCGCTCAAAGCCAGATGAATCTGCGTGTCGTTGGTGTTGTAGAAGGATCTTTTGCAGACATGCAAGGGGCTTTTGATACGAGTCAGATGCCGCTCTTCGCAGCAATGCCGCACTCTACTTTAAGCAATCAGGTTCCTGAATTGGCGGGGATGGATTCCGTTATTATTGAAGTACAGTCAACTGAACAGATAGATCCTGTTTCCAGCCAAGTAGTGCGTCTGCTCGAACTGCGTCATAACTCAGTTGGAGAAAATGTATATAATGCTACTAACTTTCTGCAGGCATTGGATCAGGTCAACAACGTTCTCAGCCTGTTCATTAATTTCATTGCAGCTGTAGCAGCCATAGCTTTACTGGTTGGCGGCATTGGGGTTATGAACATCATGCTCGTTTCAGTTACCGAACGGACACGAGAAATCGGAACCCGGAAAGCCTTAGGTGCAACTACCCGTACCATTCTGATTCAGTTTCTAATGGAATCGATTATTTTAAGTTTAATCGGAGGAATGATTGGGCTAACGATAGGGATTGTCTTGTCAAATATCATTGCAGGCGCCTTAAATATTGTGCCTATTTTCACTCTAGGAAGCGTAGCACTCGTCCTCCTCTTTTCGACAGCAGTCGGTGTCTTCTTCGGCATCTACCCTGCACGAAAAGCGGCCAACCTCAACCCCATTGATGCTTTACGGTTTGAATAACCAAAATACAAGACTAATCGTATTTAAAAGAGTTTATAAAGAGCCACATTCTAATCGAGTGTGGCTCTTTGCTTTATTCGCTGTATTCAAAGATTATTTCATATATCTAGTCAATGAAAAGCTTCTCTGGAATGTACAGTTCCATTTCTACGGGACAGCAGGAGCGCCCCTAGACCAGTGACGGCTATAACTACTGCAGTGATGGCATTAACAATATTTATCACTAACAATATCTCGATTATAACCAGACCTGTCAGAACCGGCAGGAATTCACTGTTCTCTTCTGTCCGCTTACCTAATCTGAATAGTGAAGCACCTATAAACAGCGCTAGAATGATTTTTGATAGATAGAGCGCTATGCCGTACAAGAGAAGAATTATCCCACCAATGGGAATACCAATTAGAGTAATCATTAATAAACCCGCTGCAAAAGGGGTGAAAACCAGTAACAAAAGTCCGGTGCCTGCAGTTTTCAGCGGCTTGTCAGCAATGGGCCAGATAGTATCTACCCAGAAATTCGCACTGACCAGCTTAAATATCAGCCAGACTAGCAAAGCACTTAGAATGTTGCCTATAATCCATATTACCCTCAATAGCCATCTAGTCTGAGTGGACATAGTTCTATGCATGTTCCTGCGTACATTCCAGGAATCGGTTTCCGTCCAGTCTGTCTCGCCAGCTACCGTTGCACCTTCTGGAATTTGAGCTTCGTTAGGACTGTCATATGACAAATCTCCTTCAACCACAGCATCCTCACTTAATATCAGCTGTTCCGCAGCAACTTGAGCGTCTCCCCCTATGGAATTAGCTAATAGTACGGATTCACCGGCTGCAAATGTATGCCGCGGAACCGCTCCTTCTATTCTGACCCGCATTCCGGCCGCAAATAAATCACGTCCAACTCCAGCTTCTCCTTCTATCGCAAGAGACTCGCCGGCTAAGAAAACATCACTGTCATTCTGACCGTTCATAATCACAATCTCAGCTGCGCCGTATACATTCCCTGTAACTTCTCCAGCAACAAACAGTCTCTGTCCTAGAGCAAAAAACGAGCCGTTGATATCTCCATTGACTCGAATCTCTTCCCCTATAGCAAAAGCGGTACCCTCTACAGTTCCGTCTATCACAATAGTATTTCCAGTAAATACAGCCGGCCCCTCAACAGTCGATTCTTCTTCCAGCGTCTGCATCGATCCTCTGTTTCCAAAATGAGCGTTGGCGGATACCACACCTGTAAAAATGAGTAGTCCAAGTAAAGCAATTAAAACAGTAAAGAGCAGTTTAAAACAGTTTGTACTGATACGTTTCATTATCATACCCTCCTGACAGATCACAGTCGACTGTAACCTCAGCACTGCGCGTGACGTGACTAGTCGGCAATAAGACATGTGACTACTATGTATACTGTCTAATCTCTTCTATGTAATCGGGCGGGGATGACATCTTTGTATAATTTCATTCCTTAAAAAGCTTTCCTGATAGGTTTATTCTACCACTTTAATAGAAAAGCAGTTAATGAAACCCTTGCCTTCTTGCCCTTTGATTAAAGTACTGGTTCTCTTTCTGCAAAGAAAAAACCATCATTTGATAAGAGAGAAGGAATTCACTCTCAGCAAATGATGGTTATTAATTTAATTAGTTATTAGAGTAAGCCCATCACAACAAAGTTAATGATGAACAAGGCAGTGGTAGCCCATAATACCGGGTGGACCACAGAGACTTTACCTTTAGCCGCTTTAGTGATGATGTAGAATAGGAAGCCAGCTGCAATTCCGTAAGAGATGCTGTAAGTGAATCCCATAAAAATTGATGCGAAAAATGCCGGGACAGCTTCTTCTAAATTGTTCCAGTCGATTTCAGCGAATGCTGACATCATCAAGATACCCACAAGAATCAGTGCTGGTGCAGTAGCTGCTCCAGGGACAATAGACATAACCGGTGCGAAGAAAGCAGTCAGCAGAAACATTGTCGCAGTTGTCAGACTAGTCAAACCTGTACGTCCGCCAGCTCCAATTCCAGCCGCACTTTCGACAAAAGTTGTAACAGGCGATGTGCCCAAAACGGCTCCAACTGCTGTTGCTACGGTATCCGCAAGCAGTGCTTTTTCCATTTTAGTGTTCAGCCCGCGACCTTTGTCCATGGCTTTCTCATCTTCCAGTGAGAAAATACCCGCTTTTCTACCTGTTCCAATAAAAGTACCGATTGTATCAAAGACATCTGTCAGGGTGAAAGCAAATACAGTGATTAAGATTAATGCATAACGGGATGGGTCAGCCAGCAGCGATCCTAGCCCTTGTGAACCGAAAGCTGCTCCGAATGTTGTTCCCAGTTCGCTTAAAGCTGAACCGAATGTGTTAGCCGGGTTAGTCAGACCGGACAAGTCAGTAATGCCCATAGGAATTCCGATAATGGTTGTTAAGACGATACCAATCAGGATTGCTCCTTTAACTTTTGCAATCATTAGGACAACCATTGTAATCAGGCCTAGTATCGCAAGCAAAGCGTATGGGTTTGTCAGACTTCCCATATCCGGAATGATTCCACCGCCAGTTACGACAGTATTGATTGTACCGGAAACTTCGGATCCAGCAGTGTATGGTTCATTGTTGATAGCGATAATATCCTGTCCCTCTGAAGTGAATTCCAGAAGCTGTGCGTTTTTAAGTCCAATGTATGCAATAAAGACGCCAATTCCTCCACCGATTGCGTGCTGAAGAGATTCAGGGATGGCATGAATAATTTTCTTTCTAATTGACGTTACAGTGATTAGAATTCCGACTACACCTGTTAAAAATACCATGAACAGTGCTTCCTGCCATGAGAAACCTAATGCAAAGACCACAGTATAGGTAAAGAATGCGTTCAGTCCCATTCCCGGTGCCTGAGCGTAAGGAACATTTGCATACAACGCAAGAATAAGTGTTCCGATAGCTGTAGATAATACAGTCGCCAAGAAAACAGCTTGTGTCGGCATACCGGTTAATGACAGAATCTGTGGATTAACAAAAATGATATAAGACATAGCGAAAAACGTCGTTAAACCTGCAGTAACCTCCGTACCAATGCTTGTGTTATTTTCTTTCAACTGAAAAAACTTTTCCAACAAAGATAAAACCCTCTTTCAACTATTTTTCTCCGACGGACGGAGTACATTAGAAAAGGGTTATCCTATAACGGGATTGGGAAAACAGGTTTATGAAAGCAAAAAAAGACGGAAAACCGCCTTTAATTAACTACATCATAAACAAGCTCTGTTGTTTAATCTAATAGTCAATCCTTTAAGGGGATTGGTAGAGACTTTAGCCCATATCGCTAAGTTATATTAGATAACTCTTTTATTAAGATGGTTTTATCTTAGTACATCTGTTGCCGGAAATCAATATAAAACGAAAAATTAATTGAATTTTAATCTTTAATGTTCGTGTTTTAAACAGAAAGCGCTTCATCGAGTTCTTTTACCTTCAGTGACGTTCGTTTGTACTCTATTTCATCGTCACAAATTCTTCTGCCGCAGTCGGATGGATGGCTACCGTGCGGTCGAAATCCTTCTTGGTGGCGCCCATTTGTATAGCCACTGCGAACCCCTGCAGAATTTCGTCCATTCCTTTTCCGATTCCGTGGAGACCAACAACTTTTTCGCGTTTACCGACACAGACTAGCTTCATATAGGCTTTCTGTCTATTGCCCGTTATTGAACTGTGCATGGACGTAAACGTAGATTTATAGATTTTTACTTTTTCATCGGGGTAGCGATCGTGTGCTTCCTCTTCAGTCATGCCGATGGTCCCGATTGGCGGGTGAGTAAATATGACCGTCGGAATATTATCGTATGATAGATACTCCTTATCCTTTTCATTAAATAAGCGTTCAGATAACCGTCGGCCTGCTGCTATGGCGACTGGTGTCAATTCGACTCTGCCTGTGACATCGCCGACTGCATAAATGTGCTGCCCTGTTGTATTCTGATACTTGTCAATTTCAATGTAACCACCTGGATACAGACTAACGCCTGCAGCCTCAAGGTTCAGTCCAGCCGTATTTGGTATTCGACCAGTAGCCCAAAGAACCTCATCGGTCTCATGAGTCGTGCCGTCTTTAAAATGAAGCTCGTACTTGCCGCTTTCCAGTTCTTTCAGTTCAGTTACAGTTTTATTTGTTGAGATTTTTCTTCCTTCACTTTCCGAAATGGCCGCAAACCCCTCACAAATAATGGAATCAAAATTGTAGAGTGGTTGAGGTTTTCTCACAAAAAGATGAGTATCGACCCCGAGTGCATGGAAAATATTACTCATTTCAACTCCGATGTAGCCACCGCCGATAACTGCGATACTCTCAGGAAGTGTATCCATTTCAAACACATCATCTGAGACCATGCCCAATTCACCGCCTGGAATATCCAGACGTTTCGGCTGACCGCCAGTTGCGATGAGAATGTGATTTGCTGTAATTTTCTTACCATTGACTTCGACAGTCGTTTCATCCACGAACCTTGCTCTGCCTTTAATCAGTTCCACATTATTGCTGTCGAGTCCTTTCTCATAGGCTGTATGCAGAAAATCAATATACCGTTTTCTGTTGCCAACCATCTTTTCAAAATTCAAACTCGGCTTTTCTGAAAATTCCAGGCCATAGCCCTCACCATAATGATTCAATGACTCCATCATTTCCGCTACATACCACATGACTTTCTTAGGGACACAGCCTAAATTGACGCACGTCCCACCTAAGCTGCCTTCTTCTATTAAGGCGACTTTGGCACCATGCATCCCTGCACGATTGGCTGAAGCAATCCCTCCGCTTCCGCCACCGATAACAAGATAATCATAATCATATTGTTGATTCATAAATGTCTCCCTCTCTTTTCAGATGCTGCCCCAAATAAACTGGGGTATACTTTTTTTTCGTAGTCGAAATAATACTGACCGAGTGCATATTTATATTTATCTCGTTCATCCCACGGTTTATGTTTACCCGAATAATGGATGAATACAACCTCACTTTCCACATTCTTCAGATTATATTTGTGTGGAAACAGTATTTTTAGTTTTTCGTACACTTTAGGATTCATATTATATAGACGCCAGTCCTCTTCGAGAATATCGTTAACGAAAACCAGATTAAAAATATCCTGGTCCGGTAGTATTAGAAACGGTTTATTTTCGCGAATGGACTGTACGATATGATCGGCGTCAGCTGTTTTTCTCAATTTAGTCAGATTCATCAATACTACACCGGAATTGAAATAATCATCTGATTCAAAATTTCGTAATCTTAAATTATTAAATGGCTGAACCCATTTGGTCTTATACTTGTAATTAGTCGCGACAAAAGAATAACCAAAAAAACTCTTGTTGTAAAATGACTTTATGTCATTGACACAGACAATGTCCGGATCCAGATACAACACCCGGTCAACATCATCCGGCAGCAGATACGGTGCAAACATCCATAGATACATTTCCAGAGCATAATATCTGGTTATAGCAACTTTATCAGAAGTTCTAAAAAATTTATCGCTTTTAATCGGCTTTAACGTATTGCCGTCTTTTTCAATAAACGCCTTCAGCTCATGTAGCGTCTCTTCTGATATGCCAGTATGCAGCAGGTACATGCAAAAAGAATCATGTGGATGGTTCTCCGTTAGAGACTGTATCAGTACCTTTAAAGGATACACATAATTTTCATTTAAAGAGAAGAGTAAATTAATCATTTATATACCTCCAGAAACCGTCACTCCCTACTCAGTGACATCTTTTATCCATTATACCTTTTCTTGAACAAAATCTCACATAAAGCACTTTCGCTTCTTTTCCTTTTAAACAGTATTCAATTCCAATATAATAGAAGAAATGAGTTGGAAAGAAGGATTTTAATGGAGAAGAAAGAATTATATACTACACTGTTTCGATCGACTTTTTTTCTTAGTATGTTTACCTTTGGCGGCGGATATGTCATTGTTCCTTTGATGGAAAAGAAATTTGTCAATGAACTGAAATGGTTGGATGAAGACGAAATGCTGAACCTGATCGCAGTCGGTCAGTCCGCACCTGGGCCTATTGCTGTCAATACATCACTTTTAGTCGGGTATCGAATGGCGGGGGTTCCTGGAGCCTTGATAACTGTACTAGGAACCATTCTGCCCCCCTTAGTAATTATGACTATTCTAGCATATATTTATATGGCGGTGCGTGACAATGCGATTGTTAACAATATACTAACGGGTATGCAGGCGGGTGTTGCGGCGATTATCGTCAACGTTGTCTACAATATGGGCAAACGAATCGTTCGACAGAAAAAAATAGTGCCCATACTCGTCATGGTTGCCGCACTGATTGCGGGAATCATTTTCCAGGTGAATATTCTCTGGCTGCTTCTGTTTTCAGCACTTATTGGTGGTTTTACCACCCTTATCAACTTAAAAGGAAAAAAGGATAAGGGGGATCTTAAATGATATACTTAGAACTGTTTTTAAGCTTTTTCCAAATAGGCCTGTTCAGTTTCGGTGGCGGCTATGCTGCACTGCCACTTATCGAACAGGAACTGATTCATGCCCAAGGATGGATTACTAACCAGCAGTTTATCGATATTTTAACCTTATCCGAAATGACACCTGGTCCCATAGCCATTAACGCAGCGACTTTCTCGGGTAATCAGATTGCAGGAATTTTAGGTGGTGTTATAGCAACAGTCGGTGTAACCCTACCTTCTGTTATTATCGTCCAGCTTTTAGCATACTTCTACTTTAAATACCAGAATCTGACCATCGTTCAAGGTATTATACAAGGCCTCAGACCCGCAGTAGTGGCGCTGATTGCATCCGCAGGACTGACTATCTTCATGACGGCCATGTTCGGCCACAGTGACTGGCCCGTTGCTTTTTCGGAAATTAACTGGGTGTCCATCCTGCTCTTCGCTACAGCTATTTTCCTAATGAGAAAATATAAGGCCAGTCCCATTCAGGTGATGTTAATGACAGGAGTAGCTGGAGGTATTGTCTATACTATACTTTAAATCAGAAAAACAGAGAGTTTTATGCTCTCTGTTTTTTTTATTTTAAATATGATAAGTGAATTGCCTACTTTGACAAAGCACATTTCCAAGATTCATATTATAGAGTTTGGCATATAAAAGAGGAATACCCACAAGAGTATTCCTCTTAAATTAAGAATAGTTATTTGGACTCTGTCTGTTGAACTTAGTTTGCGGTCTTGTCTTGTGACCATATATTCTTGGCATCAGCTTGCTGTCAATAAACGGCGCCAATGCATTCATGATAAGTATTGAATAACCTACCCCACCTGGGTGATCAAGTGTAATACGGAAAAATGCCGTCAGTACTCCGCAGCCAATAGCAAAAACAGTTTTACCTTCTGGTGTCAGTGCACCGGAACTGTAGTCAGTAGCCATATAAGTTGCTCCGAAAAACAGTGTACCTGTCAATACATGAGTCAGCATGAAGTCAAAGTTGAAGGTTGACCATAATCCCATAACGACAAATGTTGTAACAATATATAATATAGGCACTTTTGGATTAATGACTCTTCTGAAAATCAGATAGAGCATGCCGATTAATATAGCAAGTTTTGACGTTTCTCCAATATTACCTCCGAGATTGAACCCCATAAATAAATCGAGAAAGCCTGGTACTTCTTCAGGAACTGTGCGAGAAAAATGACCAATATATTCCAATGGAGTAGCTGTAGATACCGCATCTACACCTCTGTAGCCACTATTAAAAAAACCAGCCGGTAATACCCAATTTGCCAGCCATGGAGTGAAGAATGCTTTAATCACTACTCGCCCGGCAACTGCAGGGTTAAAGTAGTTTCGTCCGATTCCCCCATTGAATTGTTTAACAATAACTATGGCAAAAATAGAGCCGAACATAATCATCCAGATAGGTGCTGTAACCGGCAGACTCAAACCAATCAGCATACCCGTAACAGCGGCACTATGATCATGGATTTTTATAGGCTTGTACGTCAATTTCTGATATGCATACTCCGACGCAACCGCTGTACCAATACCGATAGCAACCATTGCAAATACCCACCAGCCAAAGAAGTAAGCTGCAGCTATTGTAGGTGGAATTAATGCAATCATCACCTGGTCCATTACCCACGCAGACGTCCGCTTGCTTCTGACGTGCGGAGAAGGCTCCATACGTAACTTGCCTTTAACATCTACTGCTTGAGCCATCTTACTTCTCCTCCTTCTGCTTAATCGCAGCCTTAGCTGCTCTTATATTTTCAAGTAGAGGGATTTTAGACGGACAGATAAATGAACAGTTTCCGCATTCAATACAGTCCATCGCACCTAATTCTTTTGCTTTTTCAATATTGCCTCTTTCGAAGGCTTCACTAATCAGAATCGGCTGAAGGCTGACTGGGCAGACGTTCACACATTCTGAACACATAATACAATCTTCTTCTTCCCCAATATGGGCTTCTTCAGGAGTGAGAACTGTAATGGCCGTTGTTCCTTTGATGATGGGTACGCCTAAGTCAGAAACTGTTTTACCCATCATAGGTCCGCCGCCCAGTACTTTACCGGGGACTTCAGAAAAGCCGCCACAGTCATCGATTAATGAATCCATCGGTGTGCCAATTTTTACTCGAAGGTTTTTCGGTTCTTTAACAGGTGTCCCTGATACAGAAACAATTCGTTCGATCAACGGCTCACCGTATTCGCACGCGCGGTAGACAGAGCGGATTGTTGACGTATTTGTCACTACGCACCGTACTTCTGCAGGCAGCCCACCTGGCGGTACTTCTCGTCCTGCAAGATTTTGAATCAAGTTCTTTTCAGAACCTTGAGGGTACATCGTTTTAAGTGGACGAACAGTGATGTCGTCAAACTCTTCTGATGCTTCTTCCATCGATTTAATTGCATCCGGTTTATTGTCTTCAATTCCAATATAGATTTTTTTCAGCTGAGGAAACAGTTTTCTGGACAGATTAATTCCATCGATGATTTCATCAGCATGCTCGACCATCACTCGGTGGTCAGAAGTGGAATAAGGTTCACATTCTGCTCCGTTAATGATTAATGTATCAATTGTCATACCCGGTGGAGGACTTAATTTGACTGCAGTAGGGAAAGTTGCTCCTCCCATTCCTACAATACCGGCTTTTCTCACTGTACTTAAAATGTCATCTTTAGACATTTCATGAGAATGACCAGGTTCAACGATAGGATCTGCTTTTGTATACTGATAGTCATTCTTGATAATGATACTATCTGCTTCTCCACCTACTGTCGGTCGCTTTTCAAGGCCTATAACTTCACCGGAAACAGAAGCATACACATGCGCTGAAACAAAGCCGCCTTCTTCAGCGATAACCTGACCTACTTTTACCTGATCTCCAATTTCAACGACGGGTTTTGCCGGTGCACCTATGTGCATCGATACGGGGTATACCATTATCTTAGGTACTGACGCATCAACGATAGGCAGTTTACTCGTTCGTGATTTATTTTCTTCTGGGTGGGAACCGCCTTCTTTACCCATGAATGAAAAATGCATCACTCTCATCCTCTCTCAATTTCCAAATTTTTTCATTCATCTTTTCACAAATAGTGCTATGATTATGTATAGAAAAGTTGAATGCATTTATTTATAATAAATACAGTATACAATATGACAGACAAAGTTTAAAGTAAATACAAACGAAATGAAATTCATTCTTGTTTTTATACTTGATGTTAATAATAATAGTATTAAACGTACAAAGGGGGATTCGCATGGATTATTCAGAGCTGGAATTATTTTTAAGACTGTTTTTAGCAGCTATAGTCGGGGGAATTATTGGATACGAACGTGAACTTAAAGGGCGCGATGCAGGGATACGCACTCACACTCTCGTCAGTTTGGGAGCCGCAATTATTACCATGACCCAACTCGAAGCAAGCAGATGGGTGCTCAATTTCGCAATGGAAAACCCCGATTATTCTAACATTCTCAACTCTGACATTACTCGTCTAACTGCCCAGATAGTAAACGGTATCGGTTTTTTAGGAGCCGGGACCATTATTGTCAGTAGACGAACGGTTACTGGGTTAACAACTGCTGCCTCCATATGGGCCGTAGCCAGTCTTGGTATCGCTGTCGGCATGGGAAACTACACTATGGCATTAACCAGTACTCTTATTATGCTGATTGTGCTTCGCGTAGTGAAAGGCATGTTTAAGATTGATCGAACCAAGCAACTTGAAGTACAATACAAAAACAGAAATCAGACTTTAAGCTATTTGGAAAAAGCTTTCTCTGAGAATTCTATCCAAGTTATTTCCACTGATCACGCCATAACTTACTTGGAAGATGGGACCTCTATCTGTGAGGACCTCTATACTCTTCATTTACCTAACCAATTTAATATGATGCACTTTATTGCTGACGTTGGTGAACATGAGGACATTATGAAAATAAACACAATCAAAACCACTCTCGACAATTAATTTCAAAAGACACACACTATTAATGCAGTGTGTGTCTTTCAGCTATTCCACCGTAAACTCAGCAGTCAGGACTTCTCCTTCTATATGTCTGACGACTCGGTAGCGCCCTTCCTCAAAGGGTTCATAATACTCCATGTTCAGCTCTTCTTCTGCTTCTTCACCTGGGCCCAGCATATGGGCGATTAAAATAAAGGCCATTTCTTCTTCCGGTTCTACTATATACCACTCATCATCTTCTTCGACTTCTACAGTAAAGGCTACGCCATAAGAAATTTCCTCTTCCGATTCATTGCTGACAGTCAGGATGAATGTCTCTCCTTCTTCAGCATATGTCTCCTGATCTAAAGTTATTTCAACACCATCTAAGGTGTTCACCTCTTCAAAGGGAGATGCTTCTTTTGAAGCTCCACAAGCAGACAGAGCTGCGCTAGTAAATAAAACAGCGCTCATTCCTTTAATTGTATTTGACATCTGTCTCACGCCTTTCAAATAAATCTAAATTAAGTATACCTTATTTTCCTTAAAATGATAAAAATTCACACTCTATTTTTACAATTGCATTCTACTATAATTCTACGAGGATATCATCTGTTCACTGCTGTCATTTGTATTGATGTACAAAAAAAACGACTGAAATAATTTCAGTCGTTTCGTTTAATTAGTTTTCAGCTAAGATATCTCTTTTTGCTAAAGGTTCAGTTAAGTCATAATCAGCATGCACTTTCGGACGTTTTTTATGCCCATATATTTTAGGCATAGCAATCTTATCGACAAACGGAATAATTGCATTCATGATTAGAATCGAAATACCAACTCCTTCAGGTGCAAAGTTGCCGATTCTGAATACCGCCGTTAAAATACCGGCTCCTATTGCAAAGATGGTTCGCCCATGTGGGGTCAGACCACCAGATGCGTAGTCAGTCACCATAAAGGTTGCAGCCAGCATGAGTGCGCCACTGAATAAATGATACATCATAAATTCAAAGTCGAATCCTGAATACACGAGCATAATTGCAGCCACTGTACCAATATATAGTGCCGGTTGCTTAGGATTAATAATACGACGGAAAATTAAGAAGGCCATCGCAACTAACAAAGCCAACGCACTTGTTTCACCGAGGGAGCCTCCCCATGCGCCTTGATCTCCAAGAAACATGTTCAATAAAGTCTGGGCACCTTCAGGAACTTCCTGCGCACCACTAGCAATATAAAAAAGCGGAGTGGCTTCAGATACTAAATCCCAAGGTGTTGCACCTGTAATAGCTTCGGCATGACTGGCAGTAGTAATCAAGTCTTCACCCTGAACAAAGGTATTAACAATCCAAGGGGCCATTAAGTAAACGACACGTCCGCCTACAGCTGGATTGAACCTGTTTTTACCAATTCCTCCGGGAATCATTTTGACTATAATAATGGCAAACAAACTCACCAGTACAACGCTGAACCACTGGACACCATTCGGCATGCTTAATCCAATAAGCATACCAGTGACAACAGCAGATAAATCAGTAACCGTTACACGCTTGCGTACAATTTTTTCGTAAAGGTACTCACTGATGACACAGGTTACAACTGCTAAAGCTGTCAGATAGAGTGTCTGAAAACCGAAGAAATACGTTCCTGCTGCCAATGGGAAAAGCATGGCAATGATAACCTGCAGCATAATCCACTGAGATGACCATTTTTCAAACACGTGAGGTGAATTATCTAGGACCAGATCGTAATCAGCTAATGTGGTTTTTTTCTTGTCTGTTGTCATACTCTACACCGCCTTTGCGTTCTGCTTGATAGCAGCTTTAGATTTTCTAATGTTATCAAGTAAAGGTATTTTTGATGGGCAGATAAATGAACAGTTCCCACATTCAATACAGTCCATGGCGCCTAACTCTTCGGCCTTCTTAATATCGCCACGCTCGTATGCATTGCTAATCAAAATCGGCTGCAGACTCACTGGACAAACATTCAGACATTCTGAACAACGAATACAGTCGATACGCTCTTCTTCATCCACTTCTTCAGCGGTCATGAAAGTAATATGAGTCGTTCCCTTCGAAATCGGAATTGCACCATCTTTAATCGTTTTACCCATCATCGGTCCACCATGAATGACTTTGCGAGGAACTTCCTGGAAGCCACCACATACATCAATCAAGTCATCGATTGGTGTACCCAATCTGACAAGCAAGTTCTTCGGATCAGCGATTGGTGTCCCAGAAATCGTTGTAACACGCTCAACCATAGGCTTGCCCAAACGAACTGCGCGATAAATCATCTGGAACGTTCCGACGTTAGAGACGATACAGCCAATATCTGCCGGAAGTCCGCCTGCTGGCACTTGACGCC
Source organism: Alkalibacterium psychrotolerans (assembly GCF_054784355.1). Lineage (NCBI taxonomy): Bacteria > Bacillati > Bacillota > Bacilli > Lactobacillales > Carnobacteriaceae > Alkalibacterium > Alkalibacterium psychrotolerans. The sequence continues at coordinate 63,746 of NZ_BAAGPH010000027.1, forward strand.
CCGTACAGTTCTCAATAAGCTGTTTTTCAGATCCTTGAGGATATTTAGCTTCAAGGACTTTAACTTCTACTTTATCGTAGCCCTCTGCAGCTTTTTCCAACGCTTCTCCGGCCTCTTTAGCATTGTCTTCAATACCGATATAAATCTTATCAACATTCAGGGTTTCATCAATGACTCGAACACCCTCAATAATTTCATCCGCGTACTCAATCATGGTACGCAAGTCAGATGTTGAGTACGGTTCACATTCTGCACCATTCAAAATAATCGTATCAATTTTTTTGTCTTTAGGCGGAGCCATCTTAACGTTCGTCGGGAACGTTGCTCCTCCCATACCTGAAATTCCAGCACGTTTAATCAGCTCCGGAACCATAGCAGGATCTACATTATCTCCCGCTTCAGGAAAAGGCGGCTCTTCCGTATACTCACCATCATTTTTTATGATGACACAAGTATAGATACCACTTAATACATCTCTCTCTTCAATCGAAACTACTTCTCCACTGACAGATGACAACACATTTGCAGATATGAATCCTTGCGCCTCACCAATTAATGTTCCAACTTTGACCTTATCTCCTACTGCAACTACTGGTTTAGCCGGTGCTCCTAAATGCATGGACATCGGAAAAACCATTATTGAAGGTGCATCAACTTTCTCGATAGCCTTATTATGCGTACGAGATTTATTATGTTTAGGAAACGTAGCCTTTTGCACTGTTTTAAAACGCATTCCCTTTCCTCCTCAAATTCTATGAAAGCTAACCCTGATTATGTAACAACAAGAACAACATAGTAATAATTTCACAAATATATTTAAATGATAGTTGTTACAATCTCTATACTAAGAATAACGAAACACTATGCAAAAGTAAAGATTTTAAAGGGTTTTTACCGAAAATATGTACAGAAATATCACAAATGATAATGATTATCATTCTCTTTTTCATTTTAAATTCGTACTTTTTTGTGAAAAAAACACATGTGCAAGTTCAACTACTTATTATTTTTACTAACAAAAATGTAATGATTATAAATACAACAACACCTATCTAAACAAATGCCTAAAACTAAGCACGAGCATTCTCATTTAGATTATGTAATGAGAATTATTAGAATGACATTTCCAGCATAAGTGTTACCTTTTTCGTGAATTTCATTTTACTTCTGAATGTAAATACGCCAATAAAAGAAAAACTGCTATCTCCAGATTACTGGGGATAACAGTTTTAAACAGTATTTGACTGTGCAATTTCTTCAGCAATTTTATTGATTTTTCTTAGTCGGTGATTAACGCCTGATTTTGATACTCCCCCATTTGGAACAAGTTCTCCCAATTCTTTTAGGCTGATATCAGGGTGATCCAATCTGAGTTTTGCAATTTCTCTCAGTTTTTCCGGAAGTGTATCCAGACCTTTCATACGAGCTATCAGTTCAATACTCTCAACCTGCTTACTCGCTGCATCTATCGTCTTGTTAAGATTAGCATTTTCACAATTGACCAGTCGATTGACTGAGTTGCGCATATCTCTGACAATCCGGACATCTTCAAAACGAAACATACTTCCGGTTGCGCCAATTAAGGATAGGAAGTTGGCTATCTTTTCTGATTCTTTAAGGTACACAATGTAGCCGTTTCTTCTTTCATGCATGCGGGCATTTAAATCGAACAGCTGCATCATATGACAGATATCTTCATTATGCTCTTCATAATTTGAATATATTTCCAGATGATAACGGCTGGTATCCGGACTGTTCACAGACCCACTAGCAAGGAATGCCCCTCTTAAATATGACTTAGCTTTTTGTTTATTGTTCAATATCTCATCAGGTATATGACCACTATATAGCATGCCATCCATTATACCCAATTCTTTGAGAATAGTTTCCGTACCACTTTTTAAACGAACAATGTAAACATTATTCTTTTTCAGTTTCATCTTTTTGCGGACCAGCAACTCGGATTCCACGTCAAAGTTATCCTTGATTAACGAATAAATTCTTCTTGCAATCGCGGCATTTTCAGTCTGAACATTAAGTACAAAGGTATGATCCACAATACTTAACGTACCATTCATTCGTATCAATGCCGCCAATTCTGCCTTGGCATGTTCCGGATGAACTTCGAGTAAGGTTAATTCTTTCTTCACTTCAAACGCAAACGACATATTATCACTTCCCTGTTTATCTGCTTATCGTTTACAAATAATTATTTATCTTACGCTGACTGTTGAACGCTGTTCTAAAGATTTCTTCTGCTGCTTTCTCGCCATCATGATAGACGCCACGCGGAGAAAGCTTTAAAAAATCATCAGAGATGATTAATGGGACTTCTTCTTGGAGTCCTTTGAAATCATGATCCACCTGCAGTAAGTATTCATTGTTATCTTCCGGCGAAATATAATCGGAAGGAACATGGCCGTTATTTGTTAGAGCAATATCAATAAATTTGCCACCCAAGTGCTTATGCAAGACACGAACGTGATCAGCATCGGTAAACCCTTCAGTTTCACCCAATTGAGTCATGATATTTGAAATATAAACCACTTTAGCTTCTGTCTCTAACAATGCCTTCCCTATATCCGGAATCATTATATTCGGAAGGATACTCGTAAATAAACTACCAGGGCCAAGCACGACCATGTCTGCATCCATAATGGAAGAGATGACTTTTCGACTGGCGTGAACAGGCTTACGACCTTCCACACAGGAAACGGCAACATAGTCAATCATCTTACCGCTCTTCGGTATGCGTGATTCCCCTGACTGTGTTGTTCCATCCATATAACGGGCATGGAGAACAAGTGGCTCTTCCGCCGACGGATACACATGGCCTTTGACATGCATCATAGTCGCCAGAAGCTGAATGGCATCATATATACTTCCTCTCATGTCTGCAGTGGCCTGAATAATCAGATTGCCGATTGTATGACCTGAAAGTGATGATTCGCATGTCTTGAAACGGTACTGAAAAATTTCTTTCTGCAGTTCGGGGATATCCGACAAGGCAATCAGGACATTTCTCAAATCGCCTGGCGGCACTGCATTAAAGCTTTTTCTCAGTTCTCCACTACTGCCGCCATCATCAGCCACTGTAACAATGGCTGTGACGTCGGCATCTTTTTCTTTTAGGCTTTTTAAAATAACAGGCAAACCTGTTCCGCCGCCGATAACGACAATTTTCGGTTTTCTTTTATTCGTTACTATCTGCTTCATGATCGCACAACGGACTCCTTTACTTTATCTTTATCTCGATGAGATATATTGACCGGATAACCATCCGCTTTAATTTTCTTTGCAATACGCTCAACCAATGCAACAGACCGGTGTTTCCCTCCGGTACAGCCTACTGCTATCGTGAGATTGCTTTTTCCTTCCTTTTTGTATCCGGGAAGAGTAATGTCCAGAAGATCCGTAAACTTCTTGTAGAACTGTTCTGTTTCCGTCTGATGCATGACGTATTCGTATACCTCTTCATCCAGACCAGTTTGTGGTCTCAGTTCTGGGATATAGTGGGGATTTGGCAGAAACCTGACATCCATAACAATGTCTGCATCGATTGGAATACCGTACTTGAAACCAAAGGATACCATCTCCACTCTGAACATTTCTTTTTCTTTTGTTTTAAACTTCGTGATTAGTCTTTCTCTTAACTGTCTAGGCGTCAAGTCTGACGTGTCAATAACCAGCTGGGCTTTTCTTCTAATGGTCTGTAGCAGTTCACGTTCCTTTTTTATTCCTTCAATTGTTCGCTCGTTTTTAGCCAGCGGGTGTGCGCGTCTGCTTTCTTTGTACCGCGTCACAAGCTCTTCATTTGTCGCATCCAGAAAAACGATGCGTGTAGTGATGTGAGGCGTGTTATCCATAGTGGTAATAGCTGAATTAATTTCTTCAAAGAAATCCTTCATACGCAAGTCCATAACCAGTGCAATTTTACTGAACTGTCCTGATTCTCTCACTAATTTCCAAAATGTAGGGAGGAGATTCGGTGGCATATTATCAATACAGTAGTACCCCATGTCTTCAAAACTCTGCATGGCTACGGTTTTCCCGGCGCCACTCATTCCAGTGATAATAACCAATTCTAATGTCTCGTTCATTGTCTCCACTCCTTAAGTGTCAATCGCGTGTTCAGAATCATCTATTGACTTCCCTTAATTATAACATCCCTGGCGTGTCATGTATACTTAACTTTGAAAGCGTCATATGCTGTTCATAATAAAAAAGCTGTACAGCACATGCCGTACAGCTTTTGATTGTCAGTTTTCTATCTTGCAGGTACTCTTTCCGAGTATAGTATATAAGCCGCACCTGTTCGCAAGAGCAGTTCCCAATAATGGAATTGACAGTATCCCCATCCACCTTGCTGGTCCCTTTGTGATGAACAGTAGTGGAAAAAGAAACCCTGCCATGCTTATTCGAATCCATTTATCCGTCTTGCCTATATTTTTTTCCATACCGATACTCTCCTGCTTATTTTTTAGTGGTTGTCTATAATTTTCTGAATATCCGCTTCAAAGGCTTCCAGTTTTTCTTCTACCACAACACCGGAGTCATCCTGTGCAGACATATAAAATTTAATTTTAGGCTCAGTGCCTGAAGGACGCGCTGCGATCCAACTCGAATCAGCCAGAGTATACTTCAGCACATTTGCTTTAGGTAAATCAATGGTTTCTTGGCCTGATTTCGTTGTTCTAGTCTGCTCTTTGAAGTCTTCTGCCTTACAGACCTTGATGCCTCCAAACTCCTTAGGCGACTCCTTTCTAAGTGCCTCCATGAGTGACTGGATTTTTTCTGTACCTTCCTTGCCTTCCATAGTAATGGAAATGGTTTTTTCTCTGTAATGGCCGTACTGGTGGTATAAGTCATGCAAGGCATCGAAGCAGCTGTTTTCCTGTTCTTTATGGAACGCTGCCATCTCAGCAACCAGCAAAAGTGCCTGAATCGCATCTTTATCTCTGACGAAAGGCTGAACCAGATAGCCGTAACTTTCCTCGAAACCAAACATGAATGTATGCTCGTGTGTTTCTTCAAATTCTTTTATTTTCTGTGCGATAAACTTGAATCCAGTAAGTACATCTAATGACTGTACTCCATACTTATCCGCTATGACTGCCGGCAGTTCACTCGATACAATTGACTTAATGATGATGCCGCCTTGAGGTAAAGTCCCCAGCTTAGTATGGGCATTAAGGATGTAGTCCACCATAAGACTGGCAATCTGGTTGCCGGACAGCACTTCATAGTGACCTGCAGTAGTCTTCACTGCCATTCCCAGTCGGTCAGCATCCGGGTCAGTTGCAATTAAAATATCCGCATCTTCTTTTTCAGCCTGTTTCATAGCCATTTCGAAGGCTTTAGGGTCTTCCGGGTTAGGAGATTTTACAGTTGAAAAGTCGGGATCGGCTTCTGCCTGTTCTTCCACAAGAGAAACTTTTTTAAAGCCAGCTTGCTTTAATGCTTTCATGCCGATCATTTTTCCTGTTCCGTGAAGAGGCGTAAAAATAATTTTCAGATTTCTTCCTTGACGATCAATTAAGTCCTGATCTATCGTTACCGTTCTTAAGTAGTCAAGATAGACGCGGTCAACATCTCGACCGACAATTTTAAGCAGGCCTTTTTCTTTCGCTGTATCTTCAGACACTGTCTTGATGGATAATAAATCAGTGACACTTCTCACGTAACTCGTCAGTTCGTCTGCCTCTGCAGGGGGCAGTTGCGCTCCGTCATCACCATAGACTTTATACCCATTGTATTCAGGCGGATTATGGCTCGCGGTAATCATAATACCTGCAGCAGCTTTGAAATGTCTGACTGCAAAAGAAAGTTCTGGTGTTGCCCGCAGCTCTTCAAAGACATATGCTTTTATTCCATGTGCAGCTAAGGTTTTTGCAGCCTCGACTGCAAACTCCGGAGACTTGTGGCGTGAATCATATGCAATAGCTACGCCCTTTTTAGCAAACTCACTGCCCTTGCTTTCCAGGAATAAGGCTAGCCCTTCCGTTGCCTGGCGGACAGTATACGCGTTCATACGATTCGTTCCAGCTCCAATAATTCCACGCATTCCTGCTGTTCCAAACTCAAGTGAAGTATAAAATGCATCTTCAAGAACGGCTTCGTCCGATTGATAGCCTTCCAGTTCCTTCTTCAGTTCTGTGTCCAGGTTTTCATTCTTCAGCCATGTTTCATAGTTTTCTTTCCAATTCATCATTTTCCCTCTTTTCTGCATTATGTATAGAGCGCTTACTGTTTCTTTGTACATTGTACCATTTTTAGCTATCTCTTGCATGAAAAAAGTATACACGTGATATCAGTATTGAACTGAAGGAAAGCTCTATTAAATAAAAAACTGCACAAGAATTATACTCATTGTATAACTCCTGTGCAGTTTGTATCTTTTAGTTAGACTTCCAGCAAATTATTTTACTTCCTGCTTCTCCATCTTTTCCTTCAGTTCTTCCACATACTGATAGGCTGCATTACCTGCAACTGAACCATCACCGACAGCAGTCGCTACTTGTCTTAGTACGGTGTCTCTCACATCTCCGACAGCGAATATTCCCGGTACAGCGGTCATCATTTGCGCATCTGTTTCTATCCAGCCTTCTTCGTTCGTAATCGGAAGTCCACTGAAGCTTTCAGAATTAGGCAGCAGACCAATGTAGATAAATACGCCATCCGCCTCAAGGGTAGATACATCACCCGTTTTCACATTCTTTATCTGAACACCGGAAACCATTTGATCGCCATTGATTTCTTCTACAACAGAATCCCAGACAAAATCAACTTTTTCATTTTTAAATGCACGATCTTGAAGAATTTTTTGAGCACGCAGCTCATCACGGCGGTGAACAATCGTTACTTTGCTTGCAAACTGAGTCAGATACGTGCCTTCTTCCACAGCAGAGTCTCCTCCACCTACTACCACGACGTGTTTGTTCTTGAAGAACGCTCCATCACAAACTGCACAGTAAGAGACACCGCGACCATTCAGTTCCGCTTCACCTTTAACGCCTAACTTCTTATGTTCTGCTCCAGTACTGATAATGACAGACTTTGCAAAATAAGATTTATCTGATACGACAATTTCTTTTTCGTGCCCGTGGTCAATGATATCCTTAACGTCACCATAAACATGTTCAGCACCGAACTGCTTGGCCCCTTCGTACATTTTCATGGATAAATCCGGACCCATAATTGTTTTAAAACCAGAATAGTTTTCAATTTCAGCCGTATTGTTCATCTGACCACCCGGCAGTCCTTTTTCAAGAATCAGTGTAGACAGATTTGAGCGGGACGCATATAAAGCTGCCGTCAAGCCTCCTGGACCTGCACCAATTACTACTACATCATAAACAATTTTTTCTTCACTCATTAGTGTATTCCTCCTACATTAGATACTGATTTGATTACTCGCTTCATGTACTTACTTTTTGTAAGTTTTGTTTAATCCTTTATCAGTATACTAAACTGAGATGATATGTCAAGAGTAAAAGCTTCTTTCACAACAAACAGACAGACACTGTTCATTATAAAAGAAGCTGGCTCATTTTAAAATAGTTTAATATTCTTTAGCGTCTTCTAGTACATGCTCTTCAGGGTGCAGTTTGTTCTCCACTTTACCATTCTCAAGTTCTTTTGACAGGCCGAGGATGTAATCGCGTAAATCATCCTTAACCTGCGGATGTTTCAGGCCGTACTGTATCGTCGTTTTGAGAAAGCCGAATTTATCTCCCACATCATAGCGTTCACCTTTAAATTCCTTGGCAAACACCCGCTGTGTTTTATTTAAAATATCTATCGCATCGGTCAGCTGAATTTCTCCGCCTTTTCCTGGTTCCAGGTGCTCCAGAATATCGAAAATCTCCGGGGTTAAAAGGTAACGTCCGATAATTGCCAAATCACTCGGGGCATCTTCCGGTTCGGGTTTTTCTACAAATTTACGTACGTTGTATAAGCCTTCTCCAGCTTCTGCCTCCGGATCAATTATTCCATAACTGGATGTTTCTTCATGAGGCACTTTCATAACGGCAATATTTGACGCGTGCGTCTTCTCGTAGCTGTTTATAAGCTGTTTAGTCAACGGTTCTTCATCAACCATGACATCATCACCCAGCATAATGACAAAGGGCTCATTTCCAACAAAGGCCTTTGCCTGAAGAACAGCATGACCCAATCCTAAAGGATAGGCCTGTCTTGCGAAATAAAGATTCAGACCGGTCGTTTCTTCAACCAGTTCCAGAAGGTCGTGTTTGCCTTTTGCGCGCAGGTTCTCTTCCAGTTCCGGATTTGAATCAAAATGATCTTCAATCGGCCGCTTCAACTTACCGGTTATAATTAGAATATCTTCAATCCCGGAAGCAATCGCTTCTTCTACTATGAATTGAATGGTCGGTTTATCCACAATGGGAATCATTTCTTTTGGCATAGCCTTTGTAGCCGGCAGGAATCTTGTTCCATATCCTGCGGCTGGGATAATTGCTTTTCTTACTTTCTGCACAGTTCACAACTCCTTTTATAGTTTTTAAGCCCGTCAGGTAGTTAATCTATTCCGACTTGCCTTCTCGCTGCATTAAATTAAGTATAACATCTTTAACATTTAAATGGTTGTAAACCACATTGTAGATTGCTTCGGTTATGGGCATGTCAATACCGTGGAGTTTGGCCAGCTCATAAGCCGCCTTGGTTGTCGAGATGCCTTCAACCACCATTCCCATCTCGTTAAGAATCGTATCGACGTCTTTATCTTTTCCAAGCTGATAGCCTGCTCTCCAGTTTCTGGAATGGGAACTGGTACACGTAACGATAAGATCTCCCACTCCACTCAGTCCCATGAATGTCAACGGATCGGCACCCAGTTCAATGCCCAATCGGCTGATTTCAGCCAGCCCTCTAGTGACCAGTCCCGCTTTGGCATTGTCCCCATAACCCAGGCCGGATATCACGCCGGCACCCAGTGCAATAATATTTTTTAGCGCCGCACCGATTTCAACACCTATAATGTCTGTATTCGTGTAGACTCTAAAATAATCATTAATGAATAAATTCTGGGTGAGTTTAGCTGCCTCTGCGTTTTCAGATGCTGCCGTAATGGTAGTCAAGTCTCTTTTGACCACTTCCTCAGCATGACTCGGACCGGACAAAGCGACAATACCCTTTACATACTCTGAAGGCAACTCTTCCGAAAGGATTGTAGAAATTCGTTTGTAACTGTTCTCTTCCAAACCTTTAGAAGCATGAATGACCGTGATGGAATGGCTGAGAGCCGAACTGACCTGTCTGGAAACTTCTCGAATAGCCTTAGTAGGGATGACAAACACAACTGCCTCAGCTTCTTCAAGCGCTTCTTCAAGCTGCGTCGTCGCCCTTATATTTTCAGGAAAAGCAAAGTCGGGTAAATAGTGTTTATTAGTATGGCTGTTATTAATTTCATCACACTGCTTATTATCTCTTGTCCAGAGAGTGACGGCATGACCATTCTCAAACAGGACATTGGCTAAAGCACTTCCCCATGATCCTGCACCCAATACAGCTATTTTTTTATTCACTTTTCCCTCTCCTTTTACTTCCCTTTATTTTTTCTTTTCATATTTCTTTCTTTTGTCTTCAAATTCTTTTTCAGGCTTCGTTCCCTCAGTGTAATAAGGTGGTTTAGGGAACTCGTAGAATCTTCTGTATAAGATTAAGCCGATAGCGCCGACGAACAATACGAGCGACAGCAGCTGGGAAACTCTGAATCCTCCCAAGTACAGGCTGTCAGTCCGCAGTCCCTCAATAAAGAAGCGGCCCAATCCGTACCAGACCAAGTACCCCAAGAAGGCTTCTCCTCTTCTCAAGACTTTCGTCTGTGCACGCACAATCATTAGTATAGTGAATCCAATAACATTCCAGACTGACTCGTATAAAAATGTAGGATGATAATACGTTCCATCAATATTCATATGATTTACGATGAATTCAGGCAATCGCAGCCCTTCAAGGAACTCACGTGTCACTTCTGTTCCGTGGGCTTCCTGATTAATGAAGTTTCCCCACCTTCCAATTGCCTGAGCTATCATGACGTGTGGGGCTAAAACATCCACCAGCAGCCAGACAGGTACATTTCTTTTTTCACTGTACATATACAATGTAATAAACCCGAGTATCAGACCACCGTAGATAGCCAGGCCGCCTTCCCAGAAATAAAATATCCGAATCGGATCAGCCAGGTAAGTCGGGAGCTTAAACAGAACATAATACAGCCGTGCACCAATAATCCCAGCCGGAATAATCCAGAATGCCAAATCAATAATAAAGTCTTCACCAATACCACGTTTATTTGCCTCTTTCATACTTAACCATACCGCGACAAACATTCCGACGACTATAATCAGTCCATACCAGGCCACTTCAATTGGGCCCAGTCTAAATGCTATCGGGTCAATACTTCCTAGTGCTGCGTTCATTACTGTTCCTCCAATTAATTATTTTGAGAATTGTCATTGATGAGTTTGCTTAAATTATTCTCAAAGGTTTGCGTCGCATCATAACCCATATCTTTTGCGCGTATATTCATTGTTGCAATCTCAATAATAATGGACAGATTACGTCCGACTTTAACCGGTATGGACAATTTGGGAATCTCCACATTGAAGAAACGCATCTTGTCCAGATTATAGCCAAGGCGATCATATTGGCGATTTTTATCCCAATGTTCAAGATTAATAACCAGGTCAACTGTTTTCTTAGTACGGATGGAGCCGACACCAAATAAGTTGACTACATCAATCACACCTAGACCTCTAATTTCTATCAGGTGACGCAGGATTTCTGGGGGCTCTCCAATAATCCTTCTTTCATCCATCATGTAAAGTTCCACTCTGTCATCAGCAACAAGGCGGTGGCCACGCTGAATAAGCTCCAGAGCGGTTTCTGATTTTCCTATTCCAGAATCGCCTATAATCAACACACCCATGCCATAAATATCGACAAGGACACCATGCTGAGACATTCTTTCAGCTAGACGCTCCTCAAGAAAGTTTGTCACATTGGAAGACAGACGGGTAGTAGAACGCTGTGAGACAAGCACAGGAATACCTTTTTCTTCAGCAGCTTTCAGCAACTCTTTTGGCGGTTCCTGGCTACGTGACACCAGAAAGGCCGGTGTATCTGCCTGACACATCCGTTTCATTACTATATAACGCTCGTCACTGGTCATTTTATCAGCAAACGATAATTCAGTTTTACCAAGCAGTTGGATACGGTCTTGCGGATAGAAACTGAAATACCCTGTCAGCTCTAAAGCTGGACGGGACAAATCGCTTATCTTGATTTCTCTATCAAGATGGTCTTCTCCAAGGACTACTGTTATATCGTCCATTGCATTTACTAACTCTTCTATTTTTACTGAAGCAGTCATTAGAAATCTCCTTTAATTTTTATTCAGACTCGTTTTAATCATATCACATTTACCTCTTCCATTATAGATGAAACGAAGCAGTTCACAAGAAAGACTGCCTGTTACTTAATATGAAGCAGATATATAAATTTTTTTAAGTGCTCGAAAGTTTCGTTTTTCTTTAAATTAAAAAGGTGCACGCAAATGCGTGCACCTTTTAAGCTGTCATTATGGATTACTGTTGAAGAACGCATTTAACGCGGACACAATCAGAGCCACGACTAATGCTAAGCCAAAAGAGCTGAAGTCAAATCCGCTGACAAGCGCTGCAGTCAACCACAGCATCAGTCCATTGATGATAAAATAGAACAAACCTAATGTCATAAGCGTTATGGGTAAGGATAAAAATACTAAAATAGGCTTAACAATAATGTTCAGGACACCGAATACAACAGCAGCTATCAAAGCCGTTGCCCAGGTTGAGATTGTAAATCCCTCTAAGAACCCCGCTAAAGCAAGGAATATTATAGTATTGGCTAAAATTCTCTGCCACCATTTCATAGATTAAAAGTCACTCCAGTCTTCCTCTTCTATTTTTTCCGCCTCTTTTCTTTTCGGTTTATCTGATACACTACCGAAAGGAGACGATTTTTTTGTCCGTTCAGAAGGGTCGGAGGGCTTACTCTCTCCGTCTGGCATAACTAATGCCAGAAGCAGGTAAATGGGGACAGTAGATCCCACACCAATAAAGGTTGCCACAACCACTACGACTCTGAGCAAAACCGGGTCTATGTTAAAGTAATCTCCTAACCCACCCAATACTCCGAATATTACTGCATTATCTTTGGATTTTGCCAGTTTTTTCATAATGCACTCCTCTTTTCATCTATATTTATTCTACATCTTTTAACAATATATTTCCCGTAGTCGTTCCTGTAAAGAAATCCAGGGGTTCCTCTCCAGTAACACGCTTAATTTGAGAAATCTGTTCTTCTGATTCAATGGGCTCTATGCCGGACAAGCGACTCTTCACTTTACCGAATGTTGTTTTAGCTTTACCTTCCAAGGCCTTATCTTTCGGTAACGCCAGTTTAACATTTCCGTTCACTGTGTTGGCATTGATACGAATGACTTTGTCGTTTTTCAGTGTCAATTTGATATCACCGTTTGTCGTTGATACATTCGCACTCTCCACACTACCATTGAATGATACCGTGCCATTAACCGAACTTGCCAGCAAATCTTTAAGGGTTGACTCTTCAACGCTGATTGCACCATTTGACCCTTTTGCTTCAAGCATTGTTGCATCCAGCTTCTCAAACGACAGAGCGCCGTTAGTTGATTTAACAAAGACATCCTTAGCTTTACAGTCAGACACTGCTACTTTCCCATTCAGCAAGGTCAGTGAAATGTAGTCATAGGTTCGCTCCGGCAAAATGACTTCCAGTTCAGCGTGGATTCGCTTGTTAGGAATATGACAGGTCAACTTGTCTTCGTCAATAGTTACGGTGCTTCTTGCATCGAAAGATTCTTCAGGTGTGTCTTCGTCCATTTTACCATATAATTTCCCATTGGCTTTAATGACAACCGTGTCATCTCCGCCTTTTTTCAGCGTGATTTTCCCGCTGGCGAGTTTGAAATCCAGAATGCTCGCAGTTGAGTCTTCAAAACGCCACTCTCTTTTGAACTCTTTGGAACTGAGAACCGGCAGTTTAAGGTTGAGCTCCTTCCAGTCAAAATGGCCTAACGCACTTTCCAGGTTGGACTTGACTGTCTGAGTAACGTCACTTTCGGAAGCTTCGTCGAGAGTCTTTTTAAGTCGCTTGGACCATTCTTTTCCAGCAGCCTCAAGTTTGTGACCAGCCTTCGTCAACTCTTCTTCAGCATCTTTCTTCCAATTTTCCGGCAGTTCGAATTGAGTTGTCGCTTGTTTCGCTTTTAAGGTCCATTGTCTCATCTTCGAACGGTTCAACTGTTTGGACAATTCGATTTTTTTATCGGATAAGCGTTTCACATCTCTCTCGAGATTCTCGACTTCTGCTTGCAGCTCCGTTTCTTCTTCCGGATCCACGTCCAGTTCTTTTCTATCAAGAGTAAGCAGCTGTTTATCGAGAGCGTTTATTTCTTCTCTCAATTTCACTATTTCATCGGTTGTGTCTACATCGTCCAATTGCTTAATCAGCTGAAGTTCTGTTTGAATGGCTTTGATTCTTTCGATAATTTTCTGTTTTTCGTAATCCAAAGCCTGACGAGACCGTCCTTGAACATGATTCAATTCTTCTTTTTTATCATTCAGCTGGCTGGTTTTCTGTTCCAGTTCTTCACCGATTTCATCCAGTTCGACTGAGTACTGATTAATCTCAGCAACCAGCTGAGCCAGTTCTTCTTCGGCTTCTTTCTGTTCAGCCGTTCTTTCTCTAGCCTGTTCGTCCTTCACTTCTTCATCGGCCTGTTCAAAGGATGAGTCGAACTCTGCATCATTTTGCTTTCTGTCTTCCTTATTCGCAATAGATTCCAGCAAGTCCAGACCTTCTTCAGTTGATATGACACCTTTTTTCATTAAATCTAAAATACGTTCTCTTTCATTCATGTTGTAGCCTCCTTGTCATGTTTGCACACTACATTCATTGCCTGCGTTCATCGACGGCACCTTACTATCTACTAACTATTATGAATGACTGACCGCACTTTGTCATAGGCCTTGAGACTGATTTTAATTAATTTTAGCTTGATGCCTTACTTGTCGCTTCAAGTAACGGCTTCAAGAAAAAGCCGGTATAACTGTCTTCTGTTTCGGCAATTGTTTCTGGTGTGCCTGTCGCAATAATGCTGCCTCCTCCTGCTCCCCCTTCGGGACCCAGATCGATAATATAATCCGCCACTTTGATAACATCCAGATTGTGTTCAATAACCAGTACCGTATTGCCAGCATCCACCAGACGATCCAGTACTTTGAGCAGACGGGCAATATCATCTGCATGAAGGCCAGTGGTTGGCTCGTCAAGTATATAAAAATTGTGCCCATTCTGTCGTTTATGAAGTTCACTGGCCAGTTTCATACGCTGCGCTTCCCCACCGGACAAAGTCGTTGCCGGCTGTCCAAGGGTGACATAGCCTAAGCCGACATCAATTATCGTCTGAAGTTTTCGTTCAATTTTAGGAATATTCGAGAAGAATTCTACTGCTTCTTCTATTGTCATAGCTAGTACGTCCGCAATGTTTTTACCTTTGTATTTAATTTCAAGCGTTTCTGAATTATAACGTGTCCCCTTACAGACTTCACAGGGAACATAAACATCCGGCAGAAAGTGCATTTCTATTTTAAGAATCCCGTCTCCCTTACAGGCTTCACACCGACCGCCTTTCACATTAAAACTGAAGCGTCCTTTTTTATATCCGCGCATTTTTGCTTCGTTTGTTTTGGCAAATATATCCCTGATGTCATCGAACACACTAGTATACGTCGCCGGGTTACTGCGTGGCGTTCTTCCTATCGGACTTTGGTCAATATCGATTACTTTTTCTATCTGTTCGTAGCCGCTAATCGATGCGTGCTTTCCTGGTCGTGCCTTTGATCTTCCCACTTCTCTGGCTAAAGCTTTTCGTAAAATCTGATTAACGAGAGAACTTTTTCCGGAACCTGATACGCCTGTTACTGAAATAAATCGGCCTAACGGAAAGCTGACATCCACATTTTTCAGATTATTTTCCTGGGCACCTTTTATGACTATTTCACCCTTATCTTCCTCTCTTCTCTGTTCAGGTACAGGAATAGACTTACGTCCGGACAGGTAAGCACCGGTTATGGACGTCGGGTGGTCTAATATTTCCTTTGGCGTGCCTTGCGCGACGACATTTCCGCCTTCTTCTCCCGCACCGGGGCCAATATCAATAATATAGTCTGCCGCCTTCATCGTATCCTCGTCATGTTCCACTACAATGAGGGTATTGCCAAGGTCTCTCATTTTCTTCAGCGATTCAATCAGGCGATTATTATCTCTCTGATGCAGACCAATCGATGGTTCATCCAGAATATACAATACTCCTGAGAGGTTCGATCCTATTTGGGTTGCCAGCCTAATACGCTGCGCTTCCCCTCCTGATAAAGTTCCTGCCTTTCTGCTGAGTGTCAGGTAATCCAAACCGACGTTTTTAAGAAAAGAGAGTCGGTCTTTGATTTCCTTTTTAATCGGTTGAGCAATCGTCTGATCTTTCTCAGACAGCTGCAGTGAATCAATAAAAGCAAAAGATTTTTCTACCGAAAGAAAACTGATTTCTCCAATGTCCATGCCTTCAACTTTTACAGACAAAGCTTCTCTGCTCAATCGTTTGCCATGGCAGACATGACATTCCAGCTCAGTCATATACTGCTGCATCTGATTTCTAGTAAAGTCACTGTTCGTTTCGTGGTAGCGTCTGGAGATATTATTCAAGACACCTTCAAAAGGAATCATCGTGTCACGTACGCTACCGAAGTCATTCTGATAATGAAAATGAAACTTCTTGCCATTTGATCCGTTTAAAATGATGTCCTGTTTCTTTTTAGGAAGCTTTTTGAATGGCACTGTCGTATCGATATCGAAAGCTTCACATGCCTGCGAGAGCATCTGAGGATAATAATTCGAACTGATTGGCTGCCATGGCAGCAGCGCTCCCTCGTCTAAAGACAGAGAACGGTCGGGAATGACCAAATCAATGTCCACTTCGAGCTTGGTTCCTAAGCCGTCACATTCGGAACAGGCACCAAAAGGAGCGTTAAATGAAAACAGGCGCGGCTCCAGAGGAGGAAGCGTGAACCCGCATTTAGGACAGGCATAATGTTCGCTGAACAAGACTTCCTCTTCCCCTATAACGTCAACTAGAACATAACCTTCCGCTAGTGACAAGGCCGATTCCAGCGAGTCAAACAGGCGCGAGCGTATTCCCTCTTTAATAACGATACGGTCAATGATCACTTCAATGGAATGCTTTTTATTTTTATCCAGTTCTATTTCGTCCCCGATATCCATAATTTCATTATCGACTCTTAAACGAACGTACCCTTCACTTTTTATTTTTTCCAGAACTTTTTTGTGCTGACCTTTTTTCTCTTTTACTATGGGCGCCAGTATTTGAAGGCGTGTGCGCTCAGGGTATTCAAGCACCCGGTCCACCATCTGTTCAATCGACTGGCTGGAAATTTCAGTGCCATCGTTAGGGCAGATGGGTTTGCCAATCCTCGCATACATCAGACGCATGTAATCGTTAATTTCTGTTACTGTACCAACCGTGGACCTTGGGTTGTTGCTCGTTGTTTTCTGATCGATAGAGATGGCCGGACTGAGCCCTTCAATGCTATCCACATCCGGCTTGTCCATCTGTCCAAGGAACTGTCTCGCATAAGCTGACAAGGATTCAACATAGCGACGTTGACCTTCAGCATATAGCGTATCGAATGCCAGAGAGCTTTTTCCGGAACCTGAAAGTCCAGTCATGACCACCAGTTTATCTCTGGGAATAGTGACATTGATGTTCTTTAAATTATGCGACCGTGCTCCTCTTACTTCAATCTTATCATTAGCCATTTGAATTCCTACCTTTATAAAGTTTCTTGTGAGTATCTTTCTTTGTCACTCTTATTGTACGTTTTTTAGCTGATTTATTCGACTTAAACACATTTAAAAAGGGTAAATGAAAAGGAAAGAGCGGGGCCCTTTCCTTTTTACTGATATTTAATTATAGCACATCTATTCATCAAAGGCGAATGTCTGTTCTATTTTGTGATGCTTCAGAATGTTTTCCGATAGTTTTTCAAGTTCCTCCTGGTTGGTGAACTCCCCGCTGAGTAAATCAGGCAGGATTTCAGTTAAAAAGTATTGTACTGATGCCAGTTCCTTGAATTCCAGAATCGTATCCAGTGATTCCTGATAGATTTCTGTAAAAAGGCGTTCAGGGTTTCCTTTCTGTATTTCCCCGAATGATTCATAAAGTAAGTCGACTTTATCAGCCACAGATAAAATTTTCCCTTCTAACGTCCCATCTTTACCTTCCTTTAATCGGTCATAATAAATAGAGCGAAATTTTTCTGGGATTTCTTCTTCTATAAAATGGTGGGTCATAGTCTCTTCAACGTGTGCCAATCGTTCTCTTAAATCCGGATCCGCATATTTTACGGGTGTTTTAATATCACCAATAAATATCTCTGAATAGTCATGGTTCAGTGCTTTTTCATACAAGGCTTTCCAGTTTACTTCATTCCCACTTAATTCTTCGACTGTGCCCAAGAATTGAGCTATTTTAGTGACTTTAAATGAATGCTCAGCCACTGAATGCTCTTCATACTTGAACTTTCCCGGACATCGATAAATCTTTTCCAAATCACTTAAACTTTTAAAATAGGCATGCATCCCCATTTTAAATTCCCCCTTTTATGTCTAAAGTTACCTTATACTAGCAAGTATTCGTGAGAGTTTCAATTATTTTCAAGGAAGTGCTCCGGATCGTATACAATTTCAATGGTGGAATGTGTAATCGAATGATCAATGAGTTTTCTGCGAATCGCTTCTTTAAGCTTCTCCTGTTCCAGTACATCGGAACAATCTGTGCTCACTGTTACTGTCAGCGCATGTTCATTTCCATCGATAGACCATATATGCAGATGAGATAGCTTAGATACGGCTGGCAATGAACGGATTTCATCTTCAATCGCTTGCCTGGATAGCGAGTGGGGTGTCGCTTCAAGAAATATTTCTACTGTTTCTTTAAATAACGGCCATGTTCTGACTAGGATAAAGATGGCTACAGCTACAGAGAGGAGCGGATCCAGTACATACCAGTCCGTAAAATGGAGAATCCCACTGACGATGAGGACCCCAATCCACCCCAGCAAATCTTCCAGCATATGGAGATTCAAGAGGTTCTCGGTTTTAGATTTCCCTTTGCTCATTAACCATGCGGAAAACCCATTCGCAGCTATTGCAGCCAAAGACAACAAGAACATTCCCTGATAATTAACAGGTTCCGGATTCAGAACACGGAAGATGGAGTGAAATATAACCAAACCAGCCCCGCCAAACAGAACACCTGACGTCAGCAGTGCCCCCAGAAGAGAAAAGCGCTGATGGCCAAAACTGTACTGATCATTTGCTTCTTTAGTGGATAATTTGTGAAAATAACCCGCAGCCCCGACTGAAAAAGCATCGCCTAAATCATGAACTGCATCACTGACTATAGCCATACTGTTAAACAGGAAGCCAAAAATAAATTCTATGAGCGCAAAAAAGAGATTGAGATAGAAAACCAGTGCTATCTTTCTCGTTGTATCTCCCTCCAGAAGCGATTGGGAAAGACCGTGATGATGGTGATGCTCTCTCGGTTCACCATCAGCTTTTTGCCAGTCAGCTTCTTCTTCAACTACGACAAGCTTCTCAAATTCGAGCATTTTCTTTAATTTAGGTAAATTGGATAGTGACTCGTCAATGTAAAGCTTTCTCTGCTTGTAGTCAATTGTTACCTTGCCATCGGGATAGCTGGATTGTAGTTTCTTTTCGAGACTATCTGCACAGTCAAAACAGTGTATCCCTTTTATTAAATAGTCACTCATGCAGGGTCCTCCTTTTCATTCACATGGGAAAGGACTTGACTCACTATAGAATGGATGTGGTTATCCGAAAGTGAATAGATGCGTTTCTTTCCTTCTTTTCTTGAAACAACTATTCTAGCCTGTTTCAGAACTTTCAGCTGATGGGACAGGCTGGACTGCTCTCTTTTTAACGCTTCCGATAAGCAGGTTACACTCATCGGCTTTTCAGCCAGAACAGTTACTATTTCCAAACGTCCAGAATCACTGATGGCTTTAAAAAGATCTGCAGCCTGCCGGACAGATAATTCATTATGTTTCATTGCTATCACCTTTCACTTCATACTCATATCTATTCATATGTGAATATTACCATATGTTTAGCGAAAAGCAATAGCTAATTATAAATTTAAAATAAAAAGCACTCCCGTCTCCGCAACATTTTTCAGCTGATCTGGCGGGTCGTACTTTTTCATTTTATATAAAGCAAATCACTAGCTCATTTACTTTACTACGTCTATTTCTTCAAGAACTAGCAGTCCTAAACCAAGTGCATCAGCTAAAAGAAAAGACAAAGATATGTTCTTTCTCTGAATGAATTTTGAATTTTATAAGAAAAAATAGATTGACAGATGAATAAGTTTGATATAGCATTTATCTTGTGTTTGAACTATAAGGTTGCAAGAATACTATAAAAGATTAATGTATGAGCATTATGATAATAATTAATTATCTACATGAAAATACAGAACAGCTTTGTCAGGAGGCGAAAATCATTAATAAAGGCCAACTGGAAGCCGAAATAAGTAAGGCCTTAACCCAATGGGAAAAAGACTTTTTGGGTAGAGGATCTGTGATGGTGAAAACTGATATACTCCGAGATATGGTTATTGTCGTCTTAAAGGGTATCCTGACTCCAGCAGAATATAAGCTCTCGGAAACAATAGAGGGGTTATTATCAATAAAAAAAATACGAGCTGACTTAGTTGAAACAGGCAGAGACAAGCTAGGTCAAATTATACAAGAACAAACAGGCAAAGAAGTGGTCTCTTTCCATACCGATATTAGCACCAGAACCGGAGAAAGAGTTATGGTATTCAAGCTAGACTCTGACCTGGAAAAAATTGTCAATAAATAAGAGCACTGGGAGAACTAAAAAAGTTTATTTGGGATTAAACTAAATGAACAGTTTAAGTTAAACCGACTAATTTTTATGAAGGAAGATACGACACTAATTACATGTGTCGTATCTTCCCTCTTAAACTAGTCGGTTTTTTTGTTTTCAAAAGACTTTACACCACACATTTGATAGGAGGACATTAAATTGAATTCAATAGAAATAGCTTTAAGCAACATTCTATCTCCAGCGGTATTATTTTTCATGTTAGGCATTTTTGCATCCTGTAAAAAATCGGATCTAGAAATACCGGACTCAATTGGTTCGGCTGTTACCTTATATGTTTTATTGTCAATTGGATTAAGAGGCGGAGTATCCGTAAGTACAATGGGGTTAGCGGGCATACTAAAATATGTCTTTACTGTAATCTTCATTGGTATTTTAATCACTTCTTTGGTTTATTATATCATGTCTAAAACCGGATTTGATTCAGCTAACGCTGGATCAATCGCTGGTCATCTTGGAGCAGGTAGTAGCGTGACTCTCACATCAACAGTGGTTTTTCTGCAACAAATTGGGGCAAATTTTGAGGCCTTTGTACCTTCTTTATACCCTTTCATGGACACCGCTGCAATTATTACTGCAATCGTGCTTGGACAAGGCGGGATGCAAAAAGAGCCAGTAAAACAAGACGAAAATGTAGACACTTTAAAGAATATATTACATAATTCTTTAACAGGAAAATCAACCATATTGATATTTGGAGGATTTTTTATTGGTCTAATGTCCGGTGTTGAAGGCACAGAGAGCCTTATGTTTTTCTACAATGAAATTTTTCAAGGAGTGTTTACTATCTTCATGCTTGATATAGGATTGCTGACCGGGTCGAGACTCCATGAAATAAAGCATATCAGACCTGCTACTTTTCTATTAGCTTTCATCTTGCCCCCCATTCACGCTACAATTGCCATCATATTAGCCGGTTTTGTTGACTTAAGTCCGGGTGGGGCCACACTTTTTGCAGCCTTAGCCAGTGGTGCTTCCGTCATTACTGCACCTGTAGTAATGAGAGATGCTTTCCCAGAAGCGAACCCTTCCATTGCTCTGGCTGTAGGGTTAGGAATCATTTTCCCTTTTAATATCATTCTTGGCATACCACTTTATTATCAAATGGCCCTTATAGTTTCTTAATACTCTTTTTTTAATTAGCTTTAAAAAAATATACAGGGGGTTATATCTTACCCCCCAACTTTACTGAACCACCAATATTTTAGCATTTTTCCAATATCAGTATACCTACATTATTTTGTTCGTTTGAGGCAACTGTACTTCAATCTATAAAAAAAAGCACATTCCCCTTTTAGCTAAACATGTAGCTAATAAGCAGGTAATGTACTTTTCCAAAAATAATCAGCACCATTTTAGTAGTTATTTCACAACTTCTATCTCTTCAAGCACAATAAGACCTAAGTCATGTGCATCATCTTCATAAATAGTCGTTTCTGTCATCACCAGCTCACCGTCAATACGCTTAATCTTTAATTTGCAGTACGTTCGGTTCATAAATAGGGATTCGGTTAAATCTCCAACCGATGATAATTTTATCTGATTGGCTTCAAGAAGTACATCCCCAATTTCCAGACCCATTCTCTCAGCTGGACTCTCTGGTTTTACCGCTACTATGCGCAAGCCCTCTTCAGCTGGGCCGAATCGGAAATTCCATTTTCTTTCTCTGAGCCTGTGTCTGTAAAGAACAATAATCCCTCCGACCAACAAAACAGCCAGGCCAGCTGCTGCAAATTCTACTTGCCAGAAAGTTAAAGCAAACATCACTACACTGAGTGCGCCTAAGTAGATAAAATCCTTCAGCATCGTATTTTTTGCTTGTGTAGGCATTTGAGCCTGCACCGTATACCTGAAGCCAATCAGGACCGGTACAAAGAGAAAAGAATAACTTTGACTGCCGATTGTAAAGACAGGCCACCACTCAAATAATTGTGTAAATGTTTCTCCCGGCACAATCACTACAAGGGGCAGAAGCCAAAATGGTGTCATACGGTAACGGGCTACTAGCTTCCCTCTCTTTGTTTTTAGAAAACGAGGAGTAAATTGAGTAGTTTTTCCTAAGTGAAGGGTCAGAATTGTGCTCAATAATACCAGCACTGCCAGCACAAAAACGGGACGCACCCCCTGGAAAGACATGATCTCATCTCCAGTAAAAGGAGAATTCCAGTTAGTGAGAATTGTCGAAACAGGTTCATCATAAGAAATGATCTGTCCCAAAATGAGCAGACCTAGGGCAGATAGTGAAAATGTAAAAATAGGATGGATAAAGCGAAAGCCGAATCCAAGCAATAGTACTGTGACAATCTGATAAGCAATTAACCAGTCAATCGTGACCGGTAAACCGGCAACTACTGAAACAAGAGACAAGACAAGGCTAGGTATAAGGCCCCATAAGAAAAATCGTTTATACTCATAGCGCTCTTTGTAGATACTCGTTCTTAATTGACGTCTTGAATAAGCAAAGCGTCTGTTGACAGATAGAACTAAAAGCAGCACACCAATTATAAATGTAGGCTGGATTATGTATAAAAGTAGTGCAAGCAGTGCATTTTGAATAATGGTCATGAGTGTCATCCTTTCCAATATCTTTCCTTGTTATTTTACCATAGTTATTGAAGAATACAGCTCGAAAAATGAGGTCTTCTCATATTTTCTCACTCGTCAAGAGCTCGAATATAGTGAATGCTAAATCTTATCTTAATGAACAGCAGTAGAATAGCCTGCTTGTTTTAGCGACTGTTACTCAGGATTAATAAAAGAAAAAACTTACATGTCAGTAAAGTGTCATGTAAGTTTTCGGTTAGTATTCTGTTAAGGTCGGCCAAAGCCTGCTACATAATTGGACCAGTATCCTGATGTAAAGGATGCAACGGCCACTCCTGTAGATGACTGTGAACCGATGAATCGGCCCCCACCCAGATAAATCCCAACATGGTCAATGGAACCGGACTGGTTAAAGAAAATTAGATCTCCCGGTCTTGCTTCAGATTGGCTCAATCGTCTGCTTGCTCCAAATTGAGCTGCTGCTGTACGCGGAATGGACCGGCCTGAACGCTGAAATACAAACTGTGTATAGCCAGAACAGTCAAATCCTGCTGGAGATGTACCGGTAAATGAGTACGGTGAACCTGTCAGTCCATGCGCTACAGACACAACACCGCTCGACTGAGTCTTCGTTTCAGATGAGGAGATACTACCACTAATCTCTTCCGAATCATTTGAAACGTCTATAGGGTTAGTAGCTTCTGCTGCAGTCCGCGCGCTCTGCATTTCCTCTGAAAGACGCTGGCGTTCCTGCTGTTGAGTCAGCAGCGTTTCTCTTTCCTCAGTTAGTTCTGATCGTTCCAAAGCGATTGAGGCAACGAGCGACTCCTGTTCAGCCAATTGTTCTTCGAGAGTCATCTTAGAATTTTCGAGTTGTGCCGCCAATAAAAACTGTTCTTCCTGCTTTTCAAGTAAATCTCGCTCTCTGACTTGAATGGTCTCCATGTCTTCCACTTGAATAACCATTAAATTCTGATTCGCAGAGACCAATGTACTGACAACTTCGATTCTACCCAGGACATCATTCAATGACTTTGAATCCATTAAAAAACGCACTATATTATTCGACTGGCCGGTTACTTGAACAGCTCGAGCTTGTGCATGTAATTTCGATTCTCTTTTAGTGACTGTTTTTGAAACAGTTTCAATCTCTTTTCGGATGTCTTCCAGTTCATATGTAGTCTGCTCTAGTTGGGCTACTAGTTCTTCCGCTTCACTTTCAGTTACTTGTATCTTTTCTGCAATCCGTTCAATTGCTTCTTCTGCTTCACTTTCTTTATCGGCCAGACTGCTCATTCTTTCTGAATGACTGCCTTCTGTTAAAGGTGCTGCATATGAATGCTGAGGGCTTACTCCCATAGCTGCTACCCCACTTATGCCTACTACTGTGATTATCATCAGTCTTTTCTTAAAATCCACGTCTGTCTGCCTTCTTCCTGCTATTCTATTTTATATGTATAAGAGAGGGGGGCTGCCCCTCTCTAAAATGATTAAACTTTCAAGAATTTTCTTATGGATAGTGCTGAACCGAAACTACCAATTCCAACCCCTATTGCTAAAAGCAATACAACAATTTGAATCAGGAAGGGATTAGGTGGCAGTAAGGCGAAGTACGTACCTGACAAGTAGCTCATCATAGTATCAAATCCGGAAAGATAAATATAGGAAATGATAGATACTGGAATCAACGCACCGATGAAACCAATCAGAGCCCCTTCAATGAGGAATGGCCATCTGATAAACCAGTTTGTTGCCCCTACCAGCTTCATGATTTCAATTTCAGTTTTTCTAGAAAAGATAGTTATTCTAATGGTATTCGCAATGAGGAATACAGCTGTGAAAATCAGAGCCACTATAATGACTGCTCCAACATTTCTGACAGTTTCCATGACCTCAAATAATCGGTCAGCAGTCGCTCCCCCGTAGTTGACGTCTGCGACATAACTTAACTCTTCAGCCTGATCGGCAACATCAGCCGTTGCTTCAGGAGCGGTCGTATTAAGGATAAAGACATCGTGAAGAGGATTATCATCCCCCTCAAACAATCCAAATTCATCCCCATAACTGCCTATGACCTGACTCAGTTCTTCATCACGGCTCGAATAAACCACTAATTCAACCTCATCAATGTCTTCAAGATTCTGCTGTAGTTCGTCCTGATTTTCTTCTTCTGCTGCCAAGTCAATGTAAACACGTACACTAACATCTTCTTCCACGTCCGAAGCCAATTTATTGACATTCAATAGGATGGCTATGAAGCTTCCGACCAGCAGTAATGTTACCGCAACTGCACTGACCGCCGCCAAACTCATCCAGCCATTTCGTTTAATGCTTTTAAAAGATTCTTTTATGTGTCTCCAGAATGTTCTAGCCTTCATATTCGTATAGGCCCTCCTCTTGATCACGAGCGATACGGCCATTCTCTACTGCTAAAACACGGTGTCTAACACGGTTAACAATATCGCTGTTGTGTGTTGCCATAATAATTGTCGTTCCTTGATTGTTGATTTCTTCCAATACGTCCATAATTCCCCAAGCTGTTTCCGGATCCAGGTTACCTGTTGGCTCATCTGCAATCAGAACTCTTGGCATATTAGCAATTGCTCGGGCTATGGCCACACGCTGCTGTTCCCCACCTGACAACTCATTCGGAAACATACGAACTTTATGTTTAAGACCCACTAGCTCAAGCACTTCTAAGACGCGCTTTTGAATCTGCTTAGGTTTTTTGCCAACTACCTGCATAGCGTAGGCGACATTTTCAAAAACTGTCAGACGTGGCAGCAATTTAAAGTCCTGATAGACTACTCCCACAAAACGTCGTAAATAAGGAACCTTTTTGGCTTTTAAATTCACCAGGTCAAAGTCTCCCACTTTTACTGTTCCTTTGGTTGGAACTTCTTCTCTATAAATCATTTTAATAAATGTCGATTTTCCTGCCCCACTGGGACCCACTACATAAACAAAATCACCCTGATCAATCTTTACGTCTAACCCGTTAATAGCAGTAATGCCATTGGGATATTTTTTATAGACATTAGACATTTCAATCATTAAATAATCACCTATCTGTTTTAAATTTACGTTCTATCAATCAGAACACGCATGGCTCTAAGGTATTTCTTACCTTAAACAGTATATCATTGCTGATGTAGATGTCTGTTTTAAACAAATTACAATATTGTTTCAAACGGCACGGCGAACTAAATAAGTCTAAAGTTGAGTTTAGTACGCGAGAATAAACTTCTTCCGCTCTCCACTTCAGCTTATTTTTCTTGCCGAAAAAGGTTTGAGCGATGAAAATGACGGTTTAAACACGCTTTATTGTGGTTTGCCTTACCACCTTACAAACACCCGCAATACTTGGTATAGTATCTGAGAAATATGGCAGAAATTTGACATCTTTAGAATTAAACCTTTAAAACTGTTTTATACTGGTTTAATTTAGAATATTAATAAATATCACTTATACTGAGTGATTAACGATACTGCCCCATCCTGCCCGTTATTTTAGCTGCGTATTCACTTCAGCAACGACTATAGTGTCCAAACCGGCAAAAAGAACAGCCAGTAAAGCAGCTGTTCTTTTTTGTATATTCATCCTCGAATTGTATAAATACCCTTTTTAATTCATAGTCAGACGCAGATAAGCTTCGATAAATTCATCAATGTCTCCGTCCATAACGGCATCCGTGTTCCCAGTTTCCTTATCAGTACGATGGTCTTTAACCATTGAATACGGGTGGAAAACATAAGAACGAATCTGTGAACCCCAGCCTATTTCTTTCTGTTCCCCTCTGATTTCAGCCATTTCCTGCTGCTGCTCTTCAACTTGTTTCTGATAGAGTTTGGCTTTCAGCATATTCATCGCCTGCTCACGGTTTGCAAGCTGAGAGCGTCCAGCCTGACTGGATGCAACAAGCCCCGTTTCCTTGTGCGTGATACGGACAGCTGATTCGGTTTTGTTGATGTGCTGGCCACCGGCTCCACTTGCTCGGAACGTGTCTACTCTAATGTCATCGGGGTTGATCGTGATATCGATGTCCTCGTTTATTTCTGGAATCACATCAACCGATACAAAGGATGTGTGTCGTCTTCCACTGGAATCAAACGGGGATATGCGAACCAGTCGATGGACCCCTTTTTCTGCTTTCAGCATACCGTACGCATGCAGACCTTTGACGAGAAGAGTCACACTTTTAATACCTGCTTCGTCACCATTCTGATAATCCAGCACTTCATAGGTGAAGCCTTTCTTATCAAACCATCGGGTATACATGCGGTACAGCATTTCTCCCCAGTCCTGCGATTCAGTACCTCCCGCACCTGGATGAAGCTCCAGAATGGCATTGCTGTTATCGTACGGATCACTCAACAGCATATCCAGTTCGAAGCTCTCTACCTGGTCAGTCAGTTCTGCTATATTTGATTCAATTTCGCCTTTAATATCTTCATCCGGTTCTTCACGGTACATTTCTAGCAGCAGTTCGATTTCTTCCACAGCTTGCTCAATCGACTGAAAATTCTGATACACACTTTTCACTTCATTCGCTTCTTTTATCGTCTTCTGTGCTGTTTCCTGGTTATTCCAGAATTCAGGATCGGCCATAATGTGATCATATTCTGCAATATCCGTTTCCATCGTCTCTAAGTCAAAGAGACCCCCTGAAGTCTTCAAGTTTTTCTCTAGCTGACGATAATTTCTGGTTAATTTCACTTATTTCCATTGTTTTCCTCCATTTTTTAGCTAAGCAAAAGGAACAGATATAATATCCGTTCCTTTTGAAAACTATGATTATTAGCCCATTCTCGTTGTTGTTTCTTCATCGTGAGAATAGGTTGGTTTCTCATTTTTGCGACGCACCTGCTGTTTCTTGCTTCCATTAGGTGTAGTCTGTTCACGCTGCAGATTCTGTCTGATTTGTGACTTCATAAGCAGTCGAGTCACTTCATATTCAATTTCACCAATCATTTCTTCAAACAGAGTAAAGCCTTCTTGCTGATATTCTGTCAATGGATTGAACTGACCGTAAGATCTTAGTCCAATCCCCTGTCTCAGCTGGTCCATCTGATCGATATGATCTGTCCATTTACGGTCAACGACTCGCAGTATGACAACTTTTTCAAATTCAAGAACTTGATCCAGTCCATTCAATTGAGACGTTTTCTCTTCATAATTTGATTTGGCAAGGTCAACTAACATGTTTTCAATTTCTTTAGATGATTTGCCCTTCAAGTCATCTATTGTTAAATCTTCTGGATGAACGAGTACTGTATGAGCAAACTCTTCGATGTGCTCAAGATTCCATTTAGACGAATCTTCCTGCTGAGTATTGATTTGTACTGTGCGTTCAATCGTTCTTCTAATCATCGGAATAGTCACGTAATTTAGTGATTCAGTTTCCATAATGACTTCCTGACGTTGAGAATAAATGACCTCACGCTGTTCTCTCATAACATCATCGTATTTCAGGACGTTACGTCTTGTATCATAGTTGTTTCCTTCTACACGCTTCTGCGCGGACTCAACCTGACGGCTAATCATTCTGCTCTGAATAACGGCATCATCTTCAGCAATTTTCAGTTGCTCAAGAACCATGCGGATACGTTCGGAACCGAAACGCTTCATTAAATCATCTTCCAGAGACAGGTAGAATTGAGATACACCAGGGTCTCCCTGACGACCTGAACGTCCTCTCAGCTGGTTGTCAATACGTCTGGACTCGTGACGCTCTGTACCAATAACAGCCAGTCCGCCGGCTTCTTTCACGCCAGGGCCGAGTTTAATATCGGTTCCTCGACCAGCCATGTTGGTCGCGATAGTCACGACGCCGGGTTGACCCGCATTGACGACAATTTCAGCCTCTCTGAAGTGATTCTTCGCATTGAGTACTTCGTGAGGAATGTTTTCTTTTTTCAGCAGACTGCTGATAAGCTCTGAGGTTTCAACCGCAACCGTACCAACCAGAATAGGCTGACCTTTTGCGTGACGCTCTTTGATGTCATCTACAACAGCATTGAACTTGCTTTCGAGTGTCGGATAAAGCAAATCATCACGATCATCACGAACAAGCGGGCGGTTAGTAGGAATAGCAACAACATTCATGTTATAAATTTCTCTGAACTCTTCTTCTTCTGTTTTGGCTGTACCCGTCATACCGGACAGCTTTCTGTACATACGGAAGTAGTTCTGGAAAGTGATGGTTGCCATTGTTTTTGATTCTTTTTGAATTTCGACATTTTCTTTTGCTTCAATTGCCTGATGCAGGCCGTCTGAATAACGACGCCCTTCCATAATTCGACCGGTAAACTGGTCGACAATTTTGACTTTATCTTCATCCACCACGTAATCGAAGTCTTTGTGCATGATAAAGTTGGCTCTCAGTGACTGGTCCAAGTGATGCACCAGTGCCTGGTTTTCAATATCGTACAGGTTAGTAACGCGGAATGTACGCTCGGCTTTTTCAATTCCTTCTTCTGTCAGTGAAACAGATTTGGACTGCAGATCAATGGTGTAGTCCTCTTCTTCTTTCAAGCCCTTAATGAAAAAGTCACAACGGGTGTAGAAAGAAGTGGAGCGGTTTGCCTGCCCGGAAATAATCAGAGGTGTTCTCGCTTCATCGATTAAGATGGAGTCAACCTCATCCAGAATAGCAAAGTTCAGTGGTCTTTGAACCATCTGCTCTTTATAAACAACCATATTGTCTCTCAGATAATCAAATCCAAGCTCATTGTTAGTGGAATAAGTGATATCAGAGTTGTAGGCATCTCTTTTTTCCTCTGAAGATTTTTCATTCAGGTTAAGACCAACAGTCAGCCCCATCCATCGGTAAAGTTCACCCATTTCGTCCGAGTCACGTGTAGCCAGGTAATCATTGACTGTAACCACGTGAACACCGTCTCCTGAGATTGCATTCAAGTATACAGGCATAGTCGCAGTCAAAGTTTTACCTTCACCGGTTTTCATTTCAGAGATATTCCCTTCATGCAAGGCAATACCACCCATTAACTGAACGCGGAACGGATAAAGGCCTAGAACACGTCTGGCTGCTTCTCTGACAGTCGCAAACGCCTCAGTTAAGAGGTCATCCAGGGACTCATTAGCTGCATAACGTTTCTTGAATTCTTCAGTTTTCGCTTTAAGTTCTTCATCGGACAACGCAGCCATAGTGTCGGACAGCGCTTCAATTTTATCGGCCATTTTACCGTAACGCCGTAAAGTCTTTTTATCATTTTCAAATATTCTCTTTAACAAATGAGCCATGAATACAAATCTCCTCTATTGTTGTTTCTTTAATACATTTCTGGATTTTCTCATACTGTATTATCATACCACTATTGGCATGCAAAAAAAAGCCTTCTATGCGTATATATAGACAAGTGTGTTAATTTGTTCAAAAAAAGAGACGAGCTTGGAAGCCCGCCTCATAAAGCACTCATTAATCTGTTTCAATAAGACCGTATTTGCCGTCTTTACGTTTGTAGACAATGCTGGTTCCATTTGTTTCAGCATCTTCAAAGATAAAGAAATTATGTCCTAGCATATCCATCTGAAGGACGGCTTCTTCGGCATCCATCGGCTTCAAGCTTAAACGTTTTGTTCTGACGATTGATGCACTTAACTCTTCGTCTTCATCCTCGATATTGATGTCCGCCCACAAATCATTGTCTACTGGCTGAGGGGCATCGACACCTTGAGAGCGACGATTCTTACGATTAATTTTTGTTTTGTATTTTCGCATTTGTCGTTCAAGTTTATCAACGACTAAATCTACGCTTCCATATAAATCTGGGGAAGTTTCTTCCGCACGAAGTACCACATACGGGAGTGGAACAGTGACCTCAACTTTAGCAGTCTTGTCTGAGTATGTTTTCAGATTAACGTGTGCGTTGGCTTCCGGCACATCGTTAAAGTATTTTTCAATCTTGCCGACTTTCTTCTCGACATACTCTCTAATTGCCTGAGTCACCTCAATGTTTTCTCCTCTAACATTGTATCTAAGCATAATACTTCACCCTTCCAAATCTAGTATAGTATGAAAACACCTGGCTCCCATACCATCTCCAAGCAAATGTGATTACTTTGCTTAAGTTAATTATACATGAGAGCGATTACTATCTCAATAAAATTGAATTAAGGAATGCACACCTTATCGGAACAGGGATATTGAGCTTATAGATGCCGGATTATACTGTGACAGGAGATCTGCAGCATGGTAAATTGTGCGGCCCGTTGTGTAAATGTCGTCTACTATAATTAGATGTTTTCCATTAATTTTTGCTTCCAGCCCGTCTTTTACTGTGAACGGCTGTGGACTCTGGAGGCGTTCACTCCTATTTTTCCTTGACTGTTTTTCATGCTGAAACGTATTGTCCAGTACCTGCTGGTAGTCTACCTTTGCGTAATCAAGCAGTAGTTCAGTCTGATTGAATCCTCTGTTTTCCAGAGACTGTCTGGAGATTGGTATAGGAATAATCAGAGAAGGATGAGGACAGTTCAATGTCAGCTCTTTCATTTCTTCAGAAACAACTGCAGCCAGTTCACAGTCTCCTAAAAATTTATACTGACTGACTATTTCTTTTGCAAATGCATTATAAGCGTATATCGCCCGGTGATTCAGCTCAATATGAGGATACTGTTTTCTCCATAGAAGACAATCCTGACAGATTTCTTCCTCCTCAGACATCCTGGAACAGCCCCTACATTGTTTTTCATTATCCAGCCTGTTCAACTGACTACTACAGGCTGAACAAAACGGCTTTTTTTTACAGTGAAACAAAATCAGTTCCTTAATCGATACTGTGTGTATCACTTCTTCATTGCACCACATACATCTACTCACTTTAACAACCCTCTTTTTGAAGCTAGACGGTTCATTCCTTTAATTTCTCTCACGGCCCCTTTCATCTCACGCGTCATGTGCTCGCAGTAAAACGTCACGTCTCCTTCCGGAAATTCTTGAGAACGACCGGCGCGACCCGCTATCTGTATTAAGGCAGCTTCTGTATATACTTTGTGTTCGGCTTGAAAGACAATGACGTCAACTGCACTGAATGTCACTCCTCTTTCCAGAATAGTCGTGGTTACTAAAAAATCATAGTGACCCAAACGCATCTGAGCTACTTTTTTGCTTCTTTTACTGTCCTTGGAATGAACACTGTCAAACCTGCAGTGGTTGAACAGCCTATTCAGTTCCTTCATCACCGTTTCCATCAGTCTGATAGTCGGAATAAACAGAAGAAACTTTTGCCTGCGCTTAATCAATTTATGCATATGCTGATAACAGACCGGAAGAGTACCGCTGAAACTCGCTGTATAGTTCATGCGTACAATTTCTGGCACTGGAAGTGGATACCCATGATAACGGGCTGGGAGTATGCTCGCCTCAATAGTATGAGCCTTAATTTTTTTCTTTAACCGTCGATCAGGCGTAGCGGTCAGGTAAATGGTGCTTGCCTCCTGTTTAACGGCTTTTGCGGCAGCATAATACAGCATATCATTCAAGAAAAAAGGGAATGCATCAATTTCATCAATTACCAGCACGTCGAATGCCTCTCTGAAGCGAAGCAGCTGGTGGGTGGTGGCGATGACCAACTGGGTATAGGCATAGGTTTCCTTTGAGTGTCCATGCAGCACTGAAAGACTTGTTTCTGGGAAGGCCTTTTTCAGTCTTGGAGCGAGTTCCACACAGACATCAACCCTCGGTGTTGCAATGCAGACTCTTTTACTCGCGTCTAGTGCATCCCCTATCCCTTGGAACAACATTTCAGTTTTCCCCGCTCCCGTTACAGCCCAGACGACTCGTTCGCTATTTGACTGAATTGACAGAGTAATCTCCCTGGACGCTTTTCTCTGCTGTTCAGAGAGCTGTCCCTGCCATCTAAGACTAGGCGCTATTGCAAGAGAGAACTTATTGGGTTCTTCAAGTGTTATGAGAGTGTCACACTCCCGGACTTTTCCTAAAATCAAGCATGCTTTACAGTATAAACACGTCTCCCCGCACACACAGGGAGACGGGTGTTTCATTTTCACAACTGTACCGCAACGCTCACAGCGATAGCGTCCATGTGATCTGGATAATGCCGGTCGATTATTTATACTTTTCAGTTTTGCTTCTGTCAGCTGAGTAACTGCCTGGACGTCTCTTAGAAGTAACTCTCTTCCGTATAGTAAGGTTTCCTCCTTCAATTCCATGCCTCTATTCTTTTTACTCTTATCACTAGTGTTGCATTAAAATAGTAACCTGTTCCATGGCATAAAAAAATCCTTTATACTAGTACTTGGATGACTTATCCAAGACCAATACAAAGGATCTACGCATGGATAAGTATAAAACAAAAAT
>NZ_BAAGPH010000028.1:0-31152 GCF_054784355.1 Alkalibacterium psychrotolerans
GACTCTTATTAAAGGCTAACTTTTTTTAAAAATCAGTTTTTATTTAACCTGATCAATAGCTAGCATCAAACGAGCAACAAGATTTTTTTAATACATAGTTTTTCATAGATTATTGGGTGTTACCTCTCTTAAAGAATTATACCATAAATTGGATGGGTTAAAAGTAATCCAATTGGATGTTTTTAAGGCGTATTCTTTTACGTATACTTTTAACTAAGTCAAAAAAAGAAGAGCACGCAGGAGGAAAATATATGAGCGACAAAATTATTGGAAGTGCACGAGTAAAACGAGGAATGGCCCAGATGCAAAAAGGCGGCGTCATTATGGATGTGGTCAATGCCGAACAGGCGAAAATTGCCGAAGCAGCGGGGGCAGTTGCTGTTATGGCACTGGAACGCGTTCCGTCAGATATACGTAAAGCTGGTGGTGTAGCTCGAATGGCCAATCCAAAAATAATTGAGGAAGTCATGAATGCGGTCAGCATACCAGTTATGGCAAAGGCTAGGATCGGTCACATTTCTGAAGCACGTATTCTAGAAGCCATGGGCGTAGACTATATCGACGAAAGTGAAGTATTGACGCCAGCAGATGAAAAATATCACTTGCTAAAAAGTGAGTATGTGGTCCCTTTTGTCTGCGGCTGCCGTGACTTGGGAGAAGCACTCAGACGGATTGGTGAAGGCGCGTCGATGTTGCGTACGAAAGGGGAACCCGGTACAGGCAATATTGTTGAAGCTGTTCGCCACATTAGAAAAGTAAATAGCCAAATCAATGTACTCAAAACAAAATCAGACGATGAGTTGATGACCTTTGCTCGAGATATTGGTGCACCCTATGATTTAGTTAAGGAAGTCAAAGAACTGGGAAGCTTGCCAGTTGTCAACTTTGCAGCTGGGGGAGTAGCCACACCGGCAGATGCCGCATTAATGATGAGCTTAGGTGCAGATGGTGTGTTTGTCGGATCCGGTATCTTCAAGTCCGATTCGCCTGAAAAATTTGCCCGTGCTATTGTCCGTGCAACAACACATTACGAGGACTATGAACTTCTGGCTGAACTATCCAAGGACTTGGGCGAACCGATGAAAGGAATTGAAATCAGTCATCTGGCTGAAGCTGAGCGTATGCAGGAAAGAGGCTGGTAAGATGGATTTAACTGTAGGTGTGCTTAATCTGCAAGGAGCGGTCACTGAACACCTTAAAGCCTTAAGCCATTTAGGTGTTCAAGCCGTATCGGTCAAAAAAGCAGAAGATTTTGAGAAATTAGATGGGTTGATTATTCCTGGAGGGGAATCAACGGCCATTGGGCGCCTTATAAGAGAACAGGAACTGGAAGCGACATTACGAGCTTTTTATAAAGAAGGAAAAGCCATTTTTGGCACGTGTGCCGGTTTAATCCTATGCAGTACAGATAAAAGCCACGATACAACAGATCTAAGGTTAGGCTTTATTGACATGGAAGTTGAACGGAATGGCTTTGGCAGACAAGTAGCCAGTTTCGAAGCCTCTATAGATTTTAAAGGAATCGACCAGAAAGTTGAAGCCGTATTTATCCGTGCGCCATACATTCAGTCGGTGGGACCAGGGGTGGATGTACTGGCAGCTATTGATGATAAAATTGTGGCTGCTCAGCAAGGGAATGTACTGGTTACTGCCCATCATCCTGAACTGACTGAGGATTATGCTGTTTTGAATTATTTTTTAAATACCATCAGCCAGTCCGTTTCAATCAATTAAGATAATTTAAAACTACCAGAGAACGCAGATAATCCAGCGTTCTCTGGTAGTTTATTTTGTTTATAATAGCATTGCTATCTAGAGATAATCAGTAGGCTATCCATTCAATCAGTAACTCTTTATCTTCTTGAGGTTTTACTCCTGGCAACCATGTCGGAAACCAGCTATTAATCATTAAATGCATAGGGTTATGCGAAAAGCCGTCTTCCCAAGTTTTAACAGGTTTACCGTCTATATAAAATGAGACCCGGTCAGGGTAGTAATCGATTCTATACTGATGATAATCAGCTGTGGGATCAAAAGCCAAGGGTATTTTATCTTCATGATGAATCGAGCCGTCTAAATAAGAAGTCAGCCATACTTCGGAGTCCTGTTGATTAAATACTTCTATATCAATTTCATGATAAAAATCAGGTGCTGAGTAAAGAAAAAAGCCAGTTATTGAAGAGGGAGCATCTGGAAGTTTCATGCTGGTTTCATATGAACCATAATGCTTTAAAGCAATTGTCTGGATTTCGCCCCCTTCCAATGTGCCTGCAGGATGAGTAATGGTCAGTTGGTCATTAATTATACTGACATGTTCATGTTTAAGTTGCGTACGACCTAGCTGTCCATTGCGGCTGTACCATAGATCAGTATCAATCGTCTCAAAATAGTCGATGCTGTTGTAAAGTCTAAAGGCATCATCCACGTCAATCCTATCAAGTGGGGTAGACGTATCGGTTATTGGCGCCTTATCCCAGATAGCAATAATTGCCTTATAGGGTCCAGTCAGAATAGAATCAAGGCCCAACTCTTTAAGTGAATAAGACAGCGTCAATGCTTGGTCGGGTTCACTATTAAAAGAGAATGGCTTGGCTGGAAAATCAATCACTTCATTGGTCGGACTGACTATGCTGAAACCAAGATAGAGGGTCTGATTACTGGCTGACTGATTATGGCTTTCAACAACCAAGGACATATCGATACTGTCTAGAAACGTATCAGAATGAAAATGTAATTGCGTTAGGCTGACGGATGGTGTGTCCAGTTGGTTTTTCATGGTCTGCTCACCTCTTTCACGGTTAAAGATTATTGAGAATCCTACTAGTAGCAGGGATAGCGTGATAATTCCAGCCAGCAATAAAAGCAGGGACTGCCATTTTTGGGGCTGTTTTGAGAAAATAGGCATGCAAATAAACTCCATTTCTTGGGTACTGAAGAGAGACAATAAGGTATAATTACTTATAAGCTAATCTTTCAGCTGCTTATTACACAGGTATTTTACCATACAATTCAGATTGTATTCGGCGAGTGTACCTAAGGGGAATAGTAACGAATGATTAAACGCGTTTAGTTGTCATTAATTCGAGATAATATCAGCTGTATCATTAGGATGTTTATGCTAAGATAACACTACTATAATTAAAAGGATGAATGCCTTGAAAAAACATATTAAGCTTGTTTATATTGTTGTACTAACTGCAGTTGCCTTGATTTTACTTCCGTATATTCTATGGCACAGCAGTTCAGGAAGAAACCTGGATGTACTGATACTTGACAAAACCGTCCCAGATCAGACTTACCGGGAGCACAAGGGCATTACCTGGGCTCTGAATCATTATAAGTACACTAAAGATGACGACAGTGAGTACGACCTTGCCAGTGACTATGTCGGCTTTCATCCCCAAGATGATAATAACTACTACATAACGTCACTGACTGATACCAGCGAGAAAACCCATGATTTAATCTACATGGCTGATACATATGGTGTATACGAAGAAGAGTTTTATGGTAAAAGTCAAGAAGGCAATCGTTCCGAACTTATTTATGGCGGATTGACAATGGAAGATGTTGCCTTTGTTGAAACAGCAGTTTTCGAAGACCAGACTACTCTAATTGCAGAATTCAATAGTTTTGCAAGCCCGACGGAGGCAGCTGTCCAACAGCGTTTCAGTTCTCTTTTAGGCCTCGAGTGGAATGGGTGGATAGGGCGTTATTTCCAAGACTTAAATGGCAATGACAATGATGAAATACCCAATTGGGTGATGGCTAATTATGAGCAGCAAACGGAAGAAGAGTGGCTTTTCAGCGGACCGGGTCTTGTGTTCGTTAGAGACGATGACTTTATCGTTGTGCTAGAAGAAGGCAAAGACTTTGAAGGGAACGGCGTATCTTTTGAGTTTACTGAGGCAGGAGAAGCAATTTTTGATGGGGCCTTAACCTCGCGCTATGATTACTGGTTTGATGTCATAGAAGCGACAGATGCAGACATTCTCGCCGAGTACAATTTAGGACTGACCGAAGAAGGAAAAGAGAAACTAGATGAGTTTTCGATAAGTGATGACTTCCCTGCAGTAACCTACCGGAGCCATCAAGGGACTCCATTGTATTATTTCGCCGGAGACTATGCTGATTTAGATTCAACGCCTTCTTTTTATCAATACAGAGGTCTTGACAGGCTAAACCAGGCGATTAGCCGGCTTCAGTATAGAGGCGATACTTCTTTTTATTACCGTGCGTACTTGCCGATGATGAGACACATATTAACTACCATATATAGCCGCGAAACTGATTCTCAAGATGACGCAGCGGTGTCTCAAATAACTGAAGATGATATCACCTATTCTAGCCGAGTGACCGAGACAGGCTTTGAAGTGTTTTCCAATGGAGACTGGCAGGCTATCGACATTAAAGGTGTCAATATGGGCATGGCTAAACCAGGTACGTGGCCAGGAGAAGCTGGGATTACCTTTGATGAATACGTCAGGTGGCTTGATCAGATAGATGAGCTGGGGGCCAACGTGATTAGGGTATATACTATCCATCCCC
This sequence comes from Alkalibacterium psychrotolerans, assembly GCF_054784355.1. Classification (NCBI taxonomy): domain Bacteria; kingdom Bacillati; phylum Bacillota; class Bacilli; order Lactobacillales; family Carnobacteriaceae; genus Alkalibacterium; species Alkalibacterium psychrotolerans. The sequence goes on from NZ_BAAGPH010000028.1 coordinate 4,549, forward strand.
CGGAATTTTATCAGGCTCTTTGGCTCCATAATCAAACAGCAGAAGAACCTCTTTATGTTATGCACGGTGTATGGATAGAAGAGGAATCTTTAGAGTCGGAGCTGGATGCTTATTTACCTGAGATTATTACTTCATTTGAAGACGAGATTGAAGATGTCATAGATGTCATTCATGGAAGCAGCATCTTACCGGAGCGTACCGGTCATGCATCTGGTGAGTATTCATACGATATATCAGAGTATATACTCGGCTACATTCTTGGAGTTGAGTGGTATCCGCGAATGGTGGAAGAAACGAAAGCACGCCACGCAGATTTGCCCGAATTTGAGGGTAAATACTTCTCAACTAAAGAAGCCAATGCATTTGAAAAGTGGTTGGCTGAACGTATGGAGTTTGTCATTGACTATCAGACAAATCAATACCAGACAATGCATCCAATCAGTTTTACAAACTGGCCGACAACTGATTTACTTGATCACCCGGCTGAGCCATCCATTGAAGAAGACTTGGTGAGTGTGGATCCGAATACGATTTATGAAAGTGAAGAGTTGAAAACAGGTTATTTTGCCAGCTACCATGTTTATCCCTACTATCCAGACTTTTTGAATTATGAAGAAGACTATATCAATTTTATTGACCATAGGGGCGAAAGAAATAATTATGCCGGCTATTTGAATGAGTTAATTGCTGCACACCGCATGCCTTTAATTGTAGCGGAGTTTGGTGTTCCGGCATCAAGAGGAATGACACATAAAAACCCATTTGGATGGAATCAAGGATTTATTTCTGAAGAAGAACAAGGGGAAATCATTGTTCGACTGTTTGAAGATATGTTTGCGCAAGGCGCAGCAGGCGGTCTGATGTTTACCTGGCAGGACGAATGGTTTAAGCGTACATGGAATACAATGGAGCTGGATAATCCGAATCAAAGACCTTACTGGTCCAATGTTCAAACAAATGAGCAGCGGTTTGGACTGTTAAGTTTTGAAACGCATACTAAACCAATTGATGGCAGAGCAGAAAAATGGGATGCATCAGAACAATTAGCCGCAAAAGAAGAGGGCTTAATCCAAGCACTCTCTGTTGACCATGACGAAGCCTTTCTTTATTTCATGATTGATTTTGATGAAAGTCAATGGGATAGGGAAACTGATTTTACTATACTACTGGACACGATTCCTAACCAAGGAAACCAGTCTGTTCCATTTACTGATGAGATGAAATTTGATGAAGGCATTGATTTTGTCATTGAACTGTCAGCCGAAAACGAGAGCAGAGTCTGGGTAGACAACTATTACGACCCATTTTACTATGAGTACGGTTATGAACTGCAGTTTTTGGATACTACAGAGCAGATGACAAATAATGATGGTCAGTTTAATTTAATTAATTATGCCCTATCAAAACCAATGACTATACCTTCAACAGGAGAATTTATCCCGTTTGATTATTATGAGACAGGATTGCTTAAAGAAGGTATTGGGAACCCCGAAAGTGAGGACTACGATTCACTCTCTGATTACAGCATTAACGAAGAGAGCGGCATAATTGAAGTTCGTGTTCCATGGCTGCTTTTAAATATGAAGGACCCTAGTCACAAAGAAATTATGGGAGATATATGGTCAGAAGGGTTGGAAGCTTCCGAACTCATAGAACAGATTGGTGTGACTCTAGCAGCAACAAATGACAAGCAGCTAGTCGACCAGCTGCCATCCAATAATGGGATGCTGACCTACACATGGGATAAATGGGAACAGCCTGGCTATGAGGAAAGGCTGAAGGAATCTTATAGTGTCATTCAGGATTACTTATTACGCGTAATGGAGGACAATTAAATGAAGAATGTACTAGTGGTAGATGACGAAATGGTCTTAAGGATGCTTATTGTTGATAGTTTAGAAGAGTTAAATTGTCAAGTTGATGAGGCTGAAAATGGTATGGAAGCAATAGAAAAAATTAATGAGAATAACTATGACATCATGATTCTGGATTACATGATGCCTGAACTTACTGGTATTGAGTTACTGAAGAAAGTCGATTCAGAGAGCATAAAAGATACGTATGTATTGATGTTAACAGCTAAAGCACAGGAAAAAGATCAGCTGCAAGCAAAAGAAGCTGGTGTAGACTATTTCATGAAAAAGCCCTTCAGTCCGATGGAACTCTATCAAATTGTGGAGGAGCTAATCAATGAGTGAAAGGGTGAGACAAACAGTAAAAATCAAGAATAAATTCTATAAATCAGCAGCACTGTTGCTGACACTTATTGTATTTATTATGTCAGTAGGTGTGTTTACACTCCTGCGTGCCCAGACAGAAATCACTAATCAATACGAAGAAAGCACCTTGAAATATAGTGCCGTTAATAATCTTGAGGAAAGTTTAACCCAGGTACTTTTTAGAGCACGAGGTTATTATGCCTTTCAAGACCAATCGGAGCTGGACTTACTTAATGAAAACTTAGGCGCCTTTAGGACTAACATTGAATACTTCCAGACCCTTCCTCTTAGTAGCGAAGAGGAAGAACTGAATGCTATATTGTCGGATTTTTACGAAAATTATACAGAAAATCTTCTGCCATTAGCCATTAGTTATGTTGAAAATGATGATTATGCTTCTCTTAGAGAGTTATCAGCCGGGGGTACTAACTCAGAAATAAACCAATTTTTAGATTACACACAGTCGTTTAATGAAGAAGTCCAACTTGAGAGAGATACTATTTTTAATCAAGTGATGGGTGTGATTAATGACTTCACTACCGGATTTATTGTATTAGGCTTGACTAGCTTTCTATTATTTTTCATAGTGATTAAAAGCCTGCTGAAAGAAATTATCGATCCATTTGATTCAATGATTTTAGCTGCAGATAATTTAAAAAAAGGAAAAACATCACAGCTTGATTCGAATTATCAACTGGCAGAGCTAAGCAATTTGGCACATTCATTCAATGAGATGGCTGTAGAAGTACAGGAAAAAGAAGAAGAGCTCCTGGCGCAGAACGAGGAATTGATATCTCAGCAAGATGAATTGGAGTTCAATCAAGAACAGCTCCGCGAGTACGTAACGGAAGTCGAGCACATTAATAAAGCATTGAACCAGTCTGCACTTTTATGTATCACGGATGAGAAAGGTATTATTCAAAACGTCAATGATATGTTCTGTAAAACGTCACAGTTTACAAAAGAAGAATTGCTGGGACATACGACCCGGGTGTTGAAAAGTGGTCATCATACGCAGATTTTTTATGAAAAGATGTGGCATACAATTACTAAAGGTAAGATTTGGACAGGGAAAATTCAGAATGAGACAAAACATGGTGACTACTACTGGATTAATGCGACTATCGTTCCCTTTCTAGATGATCATGGAAAAGCTTACCGTTTTATCCTGATTGGAATTGATATCACAGAGAACAAGCGAAACGAGCAGACCCTTAAAAAACTATTGAGTGAAACACAGAAAGCTAAGGAAAAAACTGAAAGTTATAGTAATTTGAATAAAGAACTGACCGCAACAGTCGACAGAGATGAATTTTTAAGCAGTGTCTTCGATTATTTCAAATTGGCATTCGAATTTGACAAAGGCATGTTAACTAGTGTGAAACAGAAACAGTTCGCTTTAAAAGGCGTTGCACAAAGTCATGCGAAGCTCTTTTTGACAGGTAATCACTTGGAAGACATTCTTGAGCGACTGGAATCAGAAAGTTATTTCGTCATAAAAAGAGAAGCGTACAAGACTGAAAAAGGCATTTCACTAGACACTGTCTACAGCTATGACCTATATGCAGCAGTAAAAAATGATGAGAACGACATTGAATTAGTCCTAGCAGTAACAAGAATCGGTTATCCCTTTACTGATGAGGAAATTGCGGAAATGCTTGTTCTTTTAGGTCAGTTAAGCATAGCTTTAAGCAGAATAAATATTTATGAAGATGTGCAAAAAGAAAGAAGTTTAAATGAAAGTATTGTTGAAAATGTCACTGAAGGCCTTCAACTTGTATCACTTGAAGGTGACTTGCTCCAAGCTAATAGTAAATTAATGGCTTTAGTAGATATTGAAAGCTATAAGAAAGGAGAGACTGTATCAAAAGATACCTGGATCAAAGATTTCACGAGTAAGTGTATGGAATCGGATAAAGTTAAAGCCTTCTTCAAGGAGGCCATAGATCCGACAGCAAGAGAATTAAAGTCAATTCGATGCCAGATGAATGATGATAAAGCAAGGCATATCCAAATATACACATCACCAGTGTTTATGGAGAGCGAAAAGACAGGCACGATTTTCATGTACCGTGACATTACAAAAGAATATGAAGTAGATGTGATGAAATCAGAATTAGTGAGCACGGTGAGTCATGAACTGAGAACACCACTGTCAAGTGTGCTTGGCTTTACGGAAATGCTTTTGATGAGAGAGCTGAAGCCTGAAAAGCAAAAGAAATACCTGGAAACGATTTTTAAAGAAGCCAAACGGTTAACAAACCTGATTAACGATTTTCTTGATGTACAGCGCATTGAATCGGGCAAGCAAGAGTACACTATGGAACCATTAACAATAAATAAAGTTCTGATTGAAGTAATTGAAACGTTCAAGCATGAGAAAAATCATCCCATTTACTTGGAAGATTCAGCCAACTTGACAACGGTCTTAGCCGATAAAGACCGCATCATCCAACTCTTTACGAACTTAATTAGTAATGCCGTTAAGTTTTCACCAGAGGGTGGAAATATTGCCATTCAAATAAAAAATGAAGACAACAAAATTGTGATTAATGTAAAAGACCATGGGATTGGCATACCTGAAGCAGAGTTGTCCAGTATGTTTACCAAGTTCAAGCGAATTGACAACAGCGCCAGCAAAAAAATAGGTGGAACAGGTCTGGGCTTAGCCATAACAAAAGGCATTGTAGAAGCCCATCACGGTCAAATAACTATTGATTCCAAAGAAAACCGGGGCACTACGGTTAAAGTGGCTTTTCCAGTTGAAGAAACGGTAATTGATGGTGAGTTGTTAAATCAAGATACCTATTTTCAAATTGAATCAAAAGGAAATATTTTATTAGTGGAAGATGACATCAGTATGGCTATGATGCTGTCAGAGTCACTTAAATCAAATGGCTTTACTGTTATCCATTACCTCAACAGTAAAGATATATTAAATATTGCCAGTGAACGTGAACTGCTGGGGATAGTCGTCGATTTAATTCTTGAAGATGGTATGACTGGATGGGATTTAATTGAAACCCTTCAGAACAGTGAAGAAACAAAGAATATACCGGTTATTGTTTCTTCAGCTATCGAAAAGACGTCAGATAGTTTAACGGACTACGCGATTCATGATTATCTGGTCAAACCGTATTCTCCGGAATTATTATCAAACATAATGATTGAATTGGCTGGGAATAAGCAGCTTTAGAGAGGCTGTTGACCAATCTAAAAATACCGGTAGAACATCGCGCATACTATTATTAATATAGGAGGGCTATTTTGAATAAAGAAAAATTACGTGATTTGATAAAAAAAAGTCAGCATAAATTTTTAGTGGAAAATAATGAACAACTCACCCATATTAGTCGCCGATTGCTTACTTATTTGAACAAGGGAAGAAATGATGACTATGAGGCGTTGTATCAATTCTATCACCGAATAAAAGGAACATCTGGGACGCTGGAATTAATGGATATCTCAGATGCTGCAGCAGAGATGGAAGAATTAATGATTAGCGAAAAAGCAGAGTTGATCACTAACCATAAACACATTACAACATTAGTAAAAGGCACAGGAAAGTTACTGGAAATGATTGAAAAGCAATTAACAGATATGTTAATTGATGTAAAAGACTTAGAAATAAACACCACCCTAGAAGACGAGAGAGTGTTTCAGGCTGGAAAAATATTAGTAGTAGACGATGATATTGCCATGCTCAATTTGGTGGCTGAGCTGTTAAAAAATGAAGGTTATGAAGTCTTTGTAACAAGTAATTCCAATGAGGCAATCGATTACTTAAAAACAGGAACGATAGATCTTGCCTTAATTGATATTGTTATGCCTGAAAAATCTGGCTTTGATATATATGAAGAGATTAACAGCTTCAATAACAGAGTGCCCTTACTCTTTATGACAGGATTAAATAATAGTGATGTAAGAATTGAGGCGCTTAGAAAAGGAGCAGAGATTTACCTGCAAAAGCCACTTGATCCAGAGGAATTAATTGCAAGGGTAGATGGCTCCATAAAAAAATATAAATTGAATGAGGCAAGAGATAATAAGGATGAGCTGACTAAGGCCTTTACCCGCAGACATTTTATTGAAAAATTTGAAGTAGAAAAACAAAAGTATATGAGAACGGGAGAACCTTTCTCGGTAGCCTTTTTAGATTTAGATCACTTTAAAGCAATTAATGATAAATATGGTTATCTCTTTGGAGATAATGTGCTTGTCAGTTTCGTTGAAATGGTTGTTAAACACCTGCCCCCCCAAAGCAAAGTCTTTAGATTTGGCGGAGACGAATTCCTTGTTTTATTTTCGAATACTACAGGAAGTGAAGCACAGAACGTAATGGAAGAGATTCGCACAGAAGTAGGTGCGAAGGTATTTAAACCAATGAAAGACGAGAATGAAATAACTATTTCATTTAGTTCAGGTATAGCGGAATTTAATGAGTCGATTCAATCTAAATCATCTTTGCTGGAGAAGGCAGATCAGGCCTTGTACGTTGCCAATGAAAACGGAAAAAACCAAAGTGTTTTGCATAATGATTTAGGTGGTCCTTTGAGAAATAAAATACTTGTCGTAGACGATGAGCTGCTTCTTGCAAACATCATTAAGACTAGACTAGGATATTTAGGATATGAAGTTGATTATGCCAAGGATGGGCAAGAGGCTTTAGTCAAGCTGAAACAAGAAAGGTATGATTTGGTTTTACTTGATATTATGCTTCCTAAGGTCACGGGCTTAGAAGTTTTAAAAACATTCAAAAGTGGAAAATTTGAAAGTGATCCTAAAATAGTAATGATATCAGGTAAGCAAAGTGAGGCGGCCGTTTTAGAAAGTTTGAGACTAGGCGCAGATGACTTTTTAAAAAAACCAATTTCTCTTGATGTACTGGAACATAAAATCAAAAAAATATTAACATCCTAAAGGTTGGGTCTAAATGGATACAGACTATATTTGGCTGATATTAATCAGCTTGTTAAGTGTGAACACAACGATTTTTATTTTTGTATTATTGAAAAAAATTGTCATGAATCGTGTGAAGAAGAGAAAAGCAATGATAAGAAAGGCATATGAAGATGAATTTGTGCGCTACATTAGCAGCACTTCAGATGAGATAGGCATTGAACCTAAATCATATCTTGAGAAAAAAGTATGCAAGGCTCTTATTATAGATTACAAAGCGTATATACCGGAAGAAAAATGGGATGCTCTATTTAATCGAATTGGAAAGAATGAAACCCGCATCAAAATAAGGCGTGATCTTTTAAGCAGCAATCTATGGAAGAAAAAGACCGCTACCTATTTAGCTGGAGAGTATAAACTACAGTCCCTCGAGCCTTTATTATTAGAGCAGCTGAAAACAGCCGACACCCAGCTCTTTTTTGTCACAGCAAAAAGCCTCATAAAAATCAGTGGCAAAAAGCAGCTTAGAGATATTTTATTGAAGAATTCTGAAGGGAAGCGCCTTGGTAAAAATCAAGTGCTGTCTTTACTGGAGCTAGTCGAAGAGGAAATTCAAGACATTCTTGAAGAAATTATGCTATCGGATGACTTGTTTCTTAAAGCTATCGCCTTGGAAGAATTGGGAGAGCGGCAGTATTCAAGCAGTGTAAAATGGGTAAGGGCAAGTGCCCTTCACCCTGAAAAAGAAATAAGAATAGCTGCTCTGAAAGCAAGTTATAAAATTGGAGATAGTGGAGATGATTTATATCTTAACGACATTCTATCAATGAATGAGGATTCCGAGTGGGAGGTCAGAGCCTTTTTAGCTAAATTTCTGAGAAAAATAAATACAGAAGAATCCACTGAAATCTTAATTACTTACATGAGTGATGAAAATTGGTATGTCAGGCGCAATGCAGCCGATTCACTTCACGCACAAGGGACAAGAGGGTTGGTTGCCTTAAATCAATTGCTTAAGTCGGATGATCGATTTGCAAGAGATGCTGCCGGAGCTGTCCTCCAAAGAGTAGCTTTGAATAAATAAAAGTACAGCGTGACTAATTGAAATCTTGAAAAAGGAGTGCCTTATGGAATTATTAGTAAATATACTGACAGAAAGTATCATCTGGTTCAATTACTTCGTATTGTACTACGTTTTAACGATAAACACATTTTATGCTTTATTGTTTATCGTAGCCACTAGGGCGCTGTATATCGATAGAAAGAAGAAAAAGTACTGGTCCTACGAAGACATGGCTTCTTCAAGTTACACACCGCCATTATCTATTATTGTGCCTTGCTATAATGAGGCAGAAACTGTCGTCGATAATGTCAAATCCTTACTAAGTCTTGAGTACAGTGAATTTCAGCTAATCATAGTCAACGATGGTTCCAAAGATTCTACGTTACATGAACTGACTGAAGCCTTTAATTTAACTAAAGTAAACATGCCATACAGACGAAAGATAAACACTCAGGAAATAAATGGAATTTACCTATCTGCTCTTTTTGAAAACATTATCATTGTAGACAAAGAAAACGGGGGAAAGGCAGACGCATTAAATGCGGGTATTAATATCTCCAAATACCCTATCGTCACTTCTATTGATGCGGATTCTATAATTGAAAGAGATTCTTTAATTAAGGTTATTAGACCCTTTGTGGAGGATCCGGAAGTTGTTGTATCAGGGGGAGTAGTAAGGCCTGTAAATGACTGCACAGTAGACAAAGGGTTCATCGAAAAGGTGCGCTTAGCTAAGAAAAGTATTGTGCGTTATCAGACGGTGGAATACCTAAGAGCCTTCTTATTTGGCCGTTTAGGTTTGGGAAGCTTAAATGCTTTGCTTATCGTGTCCGGAGCATTCGGTGTTTTCAAAAAAAGCACAGTCATTGAAGCAGGAGGCTATACCGAAGACACCATTGGTGAAGACATGGAGCTCATTGTCAAAATTCACCGTAAAATGAGAGAAGACAAAACACCTTATAAAATTGTCTTTGTACCGGATCCAGTATGTTGGACACAAGTACCGGAACAGTTAAGAATTTTAAAAAGTCAAAGGAAACGCTGGCACAGTGGGTTGATGGACAGCTTACTTAATCATAAAAAAATGCTATTTAATCCCAAATATGGCACAGTTGGCTTTATAGCGATGCCTTATTATTTCTTTGTGGAGATGCTTGGTGCTTCAGTTGAAATACTTGGGTATATCTCGTTTATTCTATCCTTTTGGCTTGGGCTTATTAATTTTGAATTCTTTATTCTCTTTATGGCTGTATCAGTATTGTATGGTGTATTTCTATCCAGCAGTGCTATTTTGCTAGATGAATACAATTTTTCTAAATACTCTGACATAAAAGAATATTTACTGCTGATGCTATATAGTATCATTGAAAACTTCGGCTATCGCCAACTGACGGCCTGGTGGCGATTTAGTGCTTTTGTAAAATACAAAAGGCAGAACAAAACATGGGGAGAGATGACTCGAACAAAATTCAGTCCCGACAAAGAAGAGTCAACGGAGAATACTTAAAAGTCGCATAAAAGTAGAGGTGAAAAAAAGTGATGCATCAAATGGGGCTGTATCCAAAGTATTTCCTGGCAATTAGAACTGGAAAAAAAGATATAGAAGTTCGTTTGAATGACGAAAAAAGAAAGCGGATAAAAACAGGCGACACAATTGAATTTATTTCCGTACCGAATGAAGAAGAGCCCATCAGAGCGAAGGTTAACAAGATTGAACAGTACAGTACGTTTAGAGAACTGTATGAAAATAAACCTTTTGAAAGGATGGGCTGCTCAGGCTGGACAATGAACGAAATGCTTGAGGGAACCTACGAGATCTACACAGAAAAGCAGGAAGGACAATTTGGAGCCCTGGCCATTACTATCGAGGTGATTGATTAAGCAGGTCCTCTCGCTACAACTACATTTACTGTAACAAAGGATGAAAAAGAATACTCAAGTTGACTAGAAAATCTATTTTAATAAGTGGTTTACTCAACAAAAAGAAGAAAAATGTTTTGGAAGTTAAGGGAAAGCGGTACTTGATCACAGACTTTCTTGCCAAGAGAATCCGACTTAAAGAGTGGTTACTTGGACTGATGGTCTTCACACTTACTATACTTTGGGGAATTATCCTTCACCCCTACAGCTCCATGCCGATTGATTCCGCTGCTGACTTGGGTAGTGACGCATTTGTAGAAGCCCTGGCCATTACAATTATATATATGCTGGCAGTGGTGATTGGATTTATCGTTATTTCAGTCAGGCTCGTACCAAAAAATATTGAGGAGCATATTAAAGAAGAGTTGCTTTGAAGGTATGGCGTTCTCATTTAACTAGCATATCCCACATCTTAACTGTCGTTTTCCAGTTTCTTAACGTAAGGAACTGATAAACGGCTTTTTTTGGTAGACGGTTTAATCCACTCTTCGTATAATCTGGATGAGAGGGCCCTGGTCTGCGGTAATAAATCACATGTTTACCCAACCAGACAGTATCAATTCCCTCTCGAACCGGTAAATCCGACATGGCTTTCTCGACTGAGATATTTATCGGAAAGAGAACATCATATCGGTAATCTTTGCCGTCGCTTGACTTGCCAAAATGATTCGGAGCTTCTTCGACAGCCTGATAAACAGTGGTGCTTAGAGCTAATACCTTTAAGCGTTCACTGTTTAGTTCAAATTTTTCCAGAAGTAACTGTTCAATCTTCAGTTGAACTCGTTCAGCATCCGGTTTGGAATGTAGAATAAGGTTGCCACTTTGAATGTAAGTCTGCACGTGTAAAAATCCTGCATCAGTCAGAACGGCTTTTAAATCAGCCATCTTGATTTTATTTTTTCCTCCGACATTTATGCCACGTAGGAGGACCACATAGTTAGTCATATGCTTCTCCTTTCCTAGTACACTCAGTTACAAATACTATGGTTTTCTTTTTACTATACACCATAAACGGGCTAAACACATTACTATAGTGGGCACTTCGGTAGTTATTAATTGTAACCGTTTCTTAAATTTCTAAAATCTTCTTACTTATTCGAATTATTCCTGTTAATGACAATACATAATACTGGCTATGCAATTCGTTTTATGAAACACTCTAGATAGACTCTAAAACCAAATCATTCAAACAGGAGGTAAATCATGTCTATTTTTTCATCTGATACTTTTAAAGGTAAACATGCGCTGATAACGGGTGCAACCGGTGGAATTGGCTATGAAACGGCTAAGGTACTGGCTCAAATGGGGGCAAATGTAACTATTACAGGCAGAAAAGAAAAGGTGTTAAATGAACTGAATGATGAGATACAGAATAATCTCCCCGAATCAAAAGTCAATCTGGTCGTTGCGGACTTAACGAATGCTTCAGATAGGGAAAAGTTAGTTCAGGAAGCTGAAGAAAAACTAGGATTCGTTTCCTTGTTAGTCAACTCTGCAGGTATAACTGGCGGAGGTATAATGGAAGACTTGACGCAGGAAGAACTGGAGCGGGTGATGCATTTGAACTTTACCGTCCCAATTCTCTTGACCCAGCAGATATATGAATCCATGAAGGACCTTAAAGAAGGGGCGATTGTGAATGTCTCTTCACTTTCCGGCTTGAGAGGGACGTATGGTGGCACGGCTTATACTGGGTCCAAGTTTGCCCTCAACGGCTTTACCCAGTCATTTGCACTCGAAGCCATTGAACACGGTATCCGAGTCAATGCGGTCTGTCCGGGCTATGTGGATACTCAGATGGGTCGAGATGGTATAAAGAAAAAAGGGAAGCGGGAAAATCGCTCATTTGAAGAGCAGTTGGAAATAGAAAACCAGAACCTACCTTCTGGTCGCATTTCAAATGCTATGGAAGTGGCAAATACCATTGCCTTTTTACTGTCAGATTCCGGAGAAAACATTATTGGTGAAACAGTTAAAATTTCAGGTGGCTCAGTAATGGGATTGTAAACATGTAATAGGTTTTTAAAGTTAGGGTAAGTGTCACTCACTCATGATGGCTAAATAAAGAACGCGGGGACTTAGATTGCCTCGCGTTCTTTTCTTAATGATAGCTGAGTCATTCTTTATTCCTCAAACGTAATAAACTCCATCTGATCCGTAATAACTTCACCGTTTTGATCTATGATTATGATTCGAGGCTGGACTTCCCAGTTTGAATACTCTGAGCTGAGGTAAAGTTGTCGGTAAAAGCTGTCGATTACCCAGGCGTACATACCTGTAGCAAAGTCAGCAATCTCAGACAGCTGGTTATTAATCAGAGTAATTTCGATTGTTTCACCGTCAAAGTCTATATTTTCAATGTAAACGTCCTGCTCTCCATCTTCCCCAGTTTGAACGTTGAGGTTGTCCTGTACTTCATATAGAACGGCATCAAACTGTGCTCGCGTTAGTCTGATATTTTCCCAGTCTATGTTTTCCCAGTCCTGATCCAGTTCGGCTTGCGTCTGTTCATCCAGCTCTTCAAACTCAAAGTCCTCAGTGTCGTCGGCATCAGTTGAAACGTTATTGTCTGCATTAGTGTCTTCTTCCGGTTCTTCGTCTGTATCCATTTCACTGTCAGTTGCCTCACTATCTATCTCTTCATCAACGACATCTGTGTTATCAGTCTGCTCGGTAGTTGAAATGTCCTCTGTCTCATCCTCAGTTGTCTCACTGTCCCCGCTATTACAGGCACCTAGAAAGAGTGCACTAGCCAGGAATAAACCATAAATTTTTTTCATAACTATACGCTCCTTTCATATCAAAATTGGTTATGTATTGTAGGCGTGTTATCGTTAAGTTGATTATAACTTACTTCATTAAAATAGTAAGGTGAGAAGATTGGATAGTTTAAATCAGTATTAGAAGCTAATATCGGGCTTTGGGTCACATTAAATCGTTTTTTTGCTAATTTAATGATAAACTAAAAGTAATAATATGTATTCTAAATTGATAATAAATTTTGGGATGATGGGGGCTATTGTATGCTGCATTATAAGGATGAGAATCTCACGGTATTTCAAAGCACATTGTATCAGACGACAACAGCGGTTATTGAATCAGAAGAGGCCATAATTATGACGGACCCAACTTGGCTTCCGAAAGAAATTGATAGAATTAAAGAGTTTATCAATGACCGGTTGAATGGTCGAAAGCTGTACATTATTTATACCCATAGTGACTTTGACCATGTTATAGGAGCAGGATCCTTTCCTGAGGCTTTTGTCATTGCATCGGAACGTTTTCAACTTAATAAGAATAAAGCAGCTATTATCAAAGAGATGAAGGCTTTTGACCAGCAGTATTATATCAGGCGGCCTTATGAGTATACGTATCCGACAGTTGATCGGCTGATAAAAATTGATGGCGACAAGCTCAAACTAGGTTCGCTTACCCTGCATTTCTTTCTGGCACCCGGCCATACTAAAGACGGTTTATTTACTGTAATAGAGCCGTCCGGAATTTTACTTTCTGGCGATTACCTTTCCGATGTAGAAATACCTTTTATTACGAGCAGCTATAAAGATTACAATCAGACGGTTGATAAAGCTGACAAAATTATTACTGACTATAATATTAGGTGCCATGTACCTGGTCACGGGTCTGTAACCACTTCGAAAACTGAGATTAAAAAGCGATTATCAGAGTCCCGTTATTACCTCAAGCAGTTGAAAACAGATAACCCGGAGAATGAGCTCTCTGAATACTGCTACAAGCGCTACGCATTTTTTGACGGTATGAAGGACAGCCACTTGGACAATATAAAAAAAGCCAGTTTGTACAGAAAATGATTACCTTTAAACTTGCAAGGGAAGGAAGCAGCTATGTTTAATTATAGAGTCAATGACCGGCTGACATTAAAATTGATTGATTATCAGGATGCTAAGGACTTATTCCAATTAATTTCTAATTCCAGAAGCCACTTGGAAACGTGGGGAAGTTGGGTTAAACCTATTCATAGTGAAGCAGATACAGAACAACTGATAAAAAAATACCTGTTGCAGTTCGCGGGAAAAAAAGGCATGCATTTTCTCATAGAATATGAGAGCAAGCCGGCGGGGACAATTAGTTTGAAGCAACTGTCGTGGGATGTGAACAGCGGAGAAATTGGCTACTGGCTGTCACCTGATTATGTAGGAAAAGGAATCGTCACTCAGGCAACAGAAGCCATTCTTGAATATGGCTTTAACCACATCAACTTGCACAAAATTGAAATATGGGCAGCTGATAAAAATGAGAAAAGCAAACGGGTACCGGAACGTCTGGGATTTGTCAAAGAGGGCGTAAGGCGGGACAACGAATTCCTTAATGGACAGTATTACACTATGGCTATCTACGGCCTGCTGAAATCTGAATGGGAAGAACAGAAACAGAAAGGTAACTGATTTACAGCGTTCATAATAGACATTTCAAAGTATTAACTAAAAAGGCATGAGTACGGGACAACTATAAAAGTCACCTCGTACTCATGCTTTCTTATATCCAGTTAATTTTTAATAATGGCTGCATACTGATGGGGGAGGAGGGGCTCCAAATCACTGGGAGCAAGTTCAACGGAGACACCAACTTTTCCCGCACTGAAAATTATAGTGGGCAGAGTTTCGGCTGTTTCATGAAAGACGGTTTCAAACGGCTTCTTCATACCTATTGGCGAGCATCCGCCATGAACGTAACCGGTAAGGGGTAAAAGTTCTCTTTCTTTAATCATGGCGACACTTTTTTCGTTTACAGCATGGGCTGCTTTTTTCAAATCGAGTTCAGCTGTGACGGGGATGACAAATACATAATAATCTCCTGATTTTCCTTCAGTGACTAATGTTTTAAACTGGTGGTCCGGGTTATTGCCCATTTTTTCAGCTACATCGATACCGCTTTTTACATCAGTACCAAAGTAGTAATGGTCAGTATAAGGTATTGAATGCTGTTCGAGAAGCCTCATGACATTTGATTTAATCTGCTTGCGCATCATTTTAGACCTTCTTTCTCTTTTATATGGGAGGTACATATAATCACTATCTCTAAAAATATCAATAATTACAATAGAAAAAGCTAAAACAGACAGGTGCTCTGTTTTAGCTTTTTACTATATAATATGCGTTTGCTTGACTCGGTTTTGAGTTAAAACTTATTCACCGTCGTCAGTGTCAGTATCGGTATCGGTATCTGTATCAGCATCAGTATCTGTTTCCGTATCCGCATCATCGCCGTCGCCGTCCAAATCAATGTCGACATCCAAGTCCGCATCGTCACCATTATCATCTGCTGGCTCTTCAGTCTGGTCACCATTACCCGTATCCGTAGGGGAGTCTCCATCTCCAAAGAAGAACATAAATACAACAACCCCGACAATTATAATAAGTGCTATGAAAAATAATGCGAATAATCCGGTTCGTCGGTTTTCTTCTCTTCTACGCGGATCTTCATCTCTTCTTGGTTCCTCGTCACGTCTGTCTGCCATAATAAAACTCCTTTTTGTTTTTTTTTTACATTTTAAGAATAGCATAAGATTTCAAAAGTTAGTATTAATATGCTTACAGAGTGGGACGGACATAACCTGGTTATTACAAAACAAACCGGCCAGCAGTTAATATCTGCTGACCGGCTATAGGTACCTGATACTTGAAGTCTTTTATCTGTCCAATTGGCTGGGACAGGTTAAACTAAACTAGAGTGTGGTCAATTTCAACGGCTGCGCGTAATTCAACAGGTGGGATTCTCGGGATTGACAATGGCGATACAAAAAACGTAAGCGTCATCACACCGACAAGTACCAATGAGAAAACTTTCCTGTTTTTTTTCATATTGACTCCTCCTTTATTTAGACAGTTTGTTGTTAATTTCAGTCAATGCCAATTGGGAGAAAGATAAAAGTTTATGATTGTTTTGGAGTTTAAACAAGTGCATGGCCAATTCAAAGTTTTCTTTGGCCTCGTTCAAGTTACCTAGCTTGTAAAAGATGTGTCCTTTCGTATGATGGTAGTCGCCGAGTAGAAAGAGTGAGTTGTTTTCTACCAGAGTATCAATGCCTTCGGAAATATAAGACAAGGCTTCTTTATTATAACCTTGCTGTTCAAGAGTCAGTGAGTAGTTTAGAATTATTTTCGCTTTTACTTCATAGTTGATTGTGTCGCTCAAGCGATTAATACCTTGCTTGTAAGAAGAAAGAGCTTCTTCAAATTCTTCTCGTTGATAGTATATTAACCCACGAGCATTTAAAATTTCAATAGCAAGATCATCCTTGACCTGTTCAAGATACATCCCATTCAAAATTTCGAGAGCTTTGTCACTCTGATTATACAGTTGGTGCTGTAAAGAAGCTTCTATCCAGGAAAAGAAGACTTTGTCATTTAAATCACGCGAACTGTTGATCAGCAGTTTGTGATGGTCCAGTAGCAGTTCGATGGTTTTATAATCACGAGCAATAAGGTAACTGCGAATCTGTTTTTTCACGTCATCGAGTTCATTTTTTTTCTGGTTATCCTGTTCTGCTTTAATCAGTTCATTCTTTTCCAAACCTAAACGGGTTTCAAGTTTATCAAGAATCGATTTTTTAGGCACAATATCGCCTTTTTCGACTCGGCTGATGAGTGCTTGAGCGCATATATCTTTAGCCAGCTCCTGCTGGGTTAATCCAAGCTCTTTTCGCCTGAACTTAATAATTTCTCCTAGTTTCATAATAATCCCCACGCTTTCTATAATGAGAGTATAAGCCATCACAGCCCAGATAGCAATCAATATTAATAAATATTATCAAAGAGTTGTAATCTTAATAAAAATGCAATAATTTGACAGGGAAAAGAATAAAAGGTATACTTATTTCGAATTCGAGATAATAATGACGTTTTCTGTCTAAGTGCTTACAAGCACGGTTAGTCTAGTGCTTAAACAAGGAAAATTGAATTCGAATGAGTTAAACTAATTATGTAAGTGTATAATATTTCAGGAGGGAAAATTGTATGAAACAACTAAACGGTACACACCATGTTACGGCCATTACCAGTAGTGCAGAGAAAATTTATGAGTTTTTTACGTATAATTTAGGATTAAGACTAGTCAAGAAAACCGTCAATCAGGATGATATTCAAACCTATCATCTGTTTTTCGCAGATGACAAGGGCAGTCCCGGAACAGATATGACATTTTTTGATTTTCCGGATATTCCAGCAGGGGAGCATGGCAATGACGAAATCTCCCGCACATCGTTCAGAGTGCCGACAGATGACTCTTTAGATTACTGGGTCGAACGCTTCGACCGATTAGAGGTTAAGCACGAAGGCATCAGTGAACAGTTTGGTAAAAAAGTTCTGCGTTTTACTGATTTTGACAATCAACAGTATCAGCTCATTTCAGATGAACATAATTCAGGTGTGCCATCCGGTACACCTTGGCAAAATGGGCCTGTACCTCTCGAGCATGCACTGACAGGACTGGGACCGATTTTCATTACCCATCCAGACTTGGACTATATTAAAGCAGTTCTGGAACAGGTTTATAACATGAAAGAAATTGCTCAGGAAAATGATGTCCACCTCTTTGAAATGGGCGAAGGGGGTAATGGTGCACAAGTTATTGTGGAAATTAATCCTTCAGCTAATCCTCACCGTCAAGGATATGGTACGGTTCACCATGTCGCATTTCGAGTGGACGACAGGGAAGAGATTGACGAGTGGATTGAACACTATAAATCCTTCCAGCTGCCTAACTCTGGATTCGTAGACCGCTTTTACTTTAAATCACTATATGCCCGGGTCACAGGAGGCATTCTAATTGAACTGGCTACGGAAGGCCCTGGATTCATGGGAGATGAACCTTACGAAACGTTAGGAGAGAAACTGTCGCTGCCACCGTTTCTGGAAAGCCAGAGGGAATCCATCGAAGAGCAAGTTCGCCATATCGACACCGTCAGAAGCACAAAGACCTTTGATAAAGAATAACTTTAATTGAATAAAAAGACTACAATAAAGCCTTAAAAAAAAAAAGCACAGCTAGCATGTACTTTTTTCTATACAAAGGGAGTTGTAAAAGAACGTAATAATCGCTTATGGATTTATTTATACGAAGGAATGATTAACCGACTGATAATCATCCTCACATAAAAACCCGTCAAATCAGAGAATACTCTCCGGATTTGACGGGTTACCTTTTAAAATTCGTTCGTATAGTTTAGAGCTGTAGCTAGTCTATCACTTTTTAATAGATGATCTACAGCCAGTTAATTAGTCCCATAACTAGAACGACAAGGATGGCTAGTGGTGCAATAAACTTTGCAACAACGATAAAGGCGTCAGCCCAGGCAGTTCCCTTAATATCGGTATGGGTCAAAATCTCTTCTTTTTTCCATGACCAAGTAACAAACAAAACAGATAACAGGGCGCTGGCAGGTAGAAGCACATTAGCTGTCAGTCCATCTACAAAGTCTAGGAAGCTTTGATCAAGTATGTTGATTTCCATCGCCCCTTGACTCAGAGAGGATAATACCCCTAATAGGGTAATAGCCAAGCCGACCATTAAGGTGACTGCTTTACGTGACATGTTTAAGCGGCGCATGAAGTAAGCAACTGATACTTCCAGCAGTGAAATCGCGGATGATAAGGCGGCAATTGAAAAGAGAATAAAGAAGACTAGTCCAACAATATGCCCGATTCCACCCAAGGCTTCAAAAATATTTGGAAGAACAATAAAGACTAAGCCAGCTCCTTCAGCAGGGTCCAGGCCGAATGCGAATAAAGCAGGGAAAATAATCAGTCCGGAGATAATAGCGAACGCTGTATCCAGAACGATGACTATAGCTGCAGAAGACGGAAGTTTAGAGCTTGGGTCCAAATAACTGCTGTAAGTCAGCATAATTCCCATACCTAAACTTAATGTAAAGAAAGCTTGTCCCATAGCAGTGACATAGATTGTCGGATCAGCAAAGGCGCCCCAGTCCGGCATGAACATGAATTCCAGAGCTTCAACCGTTCCGCCTAAAGTCATGCTGTAAATAGCTAGAGCTATGACGAGAATACTCAGTATCGGCATCATAATCTTACTTGTCAGTTCGATTCCTTTTTGAACGCCGATAAAAACGATAGCCACCGTTAGAGCCATGAAAATAAACTGCCAGAACACCGGATCAAAGGTGCTGGAAATGAAACCTCCAAAGAAGTCTGAAGGGTCGCCTGTTACTCCGCCGGTCAGATATTCCATGGTGTAACGCAAGGACCAGCCTCCGATAACACCGTAAAATGAAAGAATGAGGAAGGCAGCGAGCACTCCGAAGCCACCTGCTATGAACCAAGGCTTACCAGGAGCAAGTTTTTTAAACGCTTCTACTGCATCAGCCTGTGACCGACGACCAATTGAAAATTCCATCAGCATAACTGGAAACCCTAGGAGAAGAACACTTACAATATAAATAATTAAAAAAGCTGAACCTCCGCCTTCTCCCATAGCGTATGAAAAACGCCAGATATTACCTAATCCAATCGCTGAACCCATAGTCGCAAGGATAAACCCCCACCGGGAACCCCATTGCTCTCTTTTTTGTTCCATTAATTAACACTCCTTCTTTAATGATGATATTAAAGTAGTATACATGATTTATGAGTGCTTTTGAACCTTTTTCTCATCTTTCTCTAATTAAAACGCATTCATACACACGCACAAATAATGTAAACGCTTTATATACTGTATTGTAGGTAATTAGTGTGGGAAATACAATGCTCATTTCACAAGAAAAACTGACTTGGAACTGGTGAAAAAAATCACATGCTATGTTCAAGGTATAATAGTTATAGGTTTTTCCATAGAAGAATGTAATCAGTCTATAAGAAAGTTTGATAGAAAAATGGTTGCCCATGCTGAAATAACCAGCGAAGGGAATCTTTAAATCGAAAAATCAAGCACAAGATGGTAAAAAGTAATATAAAATTAATTTATAGCGCTATAGTTTTTAAGTATTTGCACATTTTGAAATATAGGGTACACTTAATTTAAGCGTTTACATAAAGTGGGGGAATAGATTATGCAAACTGTTGCAGTAGCAGGGGGGTCTCGAGTAGAAATTTTAGAGCTCGCCCGTTTAAGTGCTGAAGAATTTAATAATAAAGTAAAGTTTATTGTGTTCGATACGGAAGACAATATTGATACAGAAGATATCTGGGAATACCGCCAGTTTGAGTCTGAACAAGATATGATTGAGGCAACTGTCAAAACTGTTGTCAGCAAAGAGGCCGACATCTTGCTGAAGGGCGGCATAAAAACACACACGTTACTGAAAGAAGTGCTGAAAAAAGAGAACAATTTGAAAGCGCAGGACTTGCTTTCACACGTAGCGCTGGTGAATTCGCCGGCGCTCGACCGGCAGATATTGCTGACAGATGCCGGTATGAATATTGCGCCAAGTGAGGACCAGCTTGTTTCTATTATAGAAAATGTCAAACAGGTCGGTCACACGATAGGACTGAAAAAACCCAAAATTGCTTTATTGAGTTCGGCAGAGAATTACAATCCAAAAATGCCTTCTTCAGTTACAGCGAAAAAACTGACGGACCGTTTCAGTGATGCGACCGATGCAGTGGTCTATGGTCCGCTGTCACTTGATTTGGCATTATCAAAAGAAGCGGTCGAACATAAGCGCTTTGAAGGGCCCATTGCCGGTGATGCCGACATCTTGGTTGTGCCAAATATTGATGTAGGCAATGTTTTGTACAAATCCATTTTGCTGTTTGGCGATGCAACAATTGGTGGAACAATTGTGGGGACCAAGGTTCCTATCGTTCTGACTTCAAGAAGTGACAAAGTGCGGAGCAAGCTGTATGCTCTGAAATTTGCCTTAATGCAGACTGGACAGAGTGTTTAATAAACTTCAGGAGGACAGGTATGAAAAAGACTATTTTAGCCATTAACCCGGGTTCAACTTCAACAAAGCTTTCATTGTATGAAAACAAAAAGGAAGTGGCTACGCAGACGATTCGACACACTGCCGAAGAACTGGCTCAGTTTAACGGCATCATTGATCAGAAACATTTTAGAAAACAAGTCATTATAGATTTTATGGAAAAAGAAGGCTATAAGGCTGATCAACTGGAAGCAGTAGTTGGGCGTGGGGGTCTCCTTAAACCAATACCAGGGGGCACCTATCTCGTTGAAGAAGCTATGCTTAAAGACTTGACGGAGGAGAAATACAATACGCATGCTTCCAATCTTGGAGCCATTCTGGCACATGAAATCGCCGAACTGGCTGGAGTCAATGCTTATATTGTCGATCCGGTCGTTGTGGACGAAATGATTGAGCTGGCTCGTGTTTCAGGTTTGAAAGGCATTGAACGCAGAAGTGTCGTGCATGCTTTGAATCAAAAAGCAGTAGCCCGCAAAGTTCTATCAGAAAAAAGTAAACAGTACGAACAAAGCAATGTCATCGTCGCACATCTGGGGGGCGGTTCAAGCATCGCTGCCCATGAGAATGGCAAGATGATTGATGTTGTCAACGGTCTCGATGGAGAAGGGCCTTTTACTCCCGAGCGTACTGGCGGCCTACCGCTTTATGATTTTGCCAGAATGATTCTGGACGAGCAGCTGGATTTGGATGCGATTAAGAAAAAACTGGCTGGAAATGGTGGAATCAAGTCCTACTTGAACGAAATTGACCTGAGACGCGTCATTGAACGGATTGATCAGGGCGACGAAGAAGCAATCTTATACCTTGAAGCGATGACCTATCAAGTGGCTAAGGCGATTGGTGAAATGGCAACGGTTCTCAAAGGAAAGGTCGACTTTATTATTCTGACAGGTGGCGCTGCTTATGGCGAATTTGTCGTTAAGCACATCGAAGAACGGGTCAGCTGGATTGCACCGGTTGAAGTGATGGCCGGCGAGATGGAGATGGATGCTCTCCATGACGGGGTCGTGCGTGTCCTAGAAAACAAAGAACAAGCCAAACACTATTAAAAGGAAAAGTGAGGAGATTAAATGGCGATTGAAACAGAACTGCTGATTCTTGGCGGGGGTACCGGAGGATATGTAGCAGCTATACGCGCTGCCCAATTAGGCATGGATGTTGTGCTTGTCGAGAAGGATAAACTCGGCGGTACCTGCCTGCACCGTGGATGTATCCCAAGCAAAGTACTACTTAGAAGTGCTGAAGTAATGGATACCTTTAAAATGGCCGATGATTTTGGCCTGGAGATGACCGAAACACCGAAAGTGAATTTCTCGAAAGTCATGAAACGCAAGCAAGGCATCGTTGACCAGCTGCATCAGGGCGTTCAGGGTCTGGTTAAGAAAAACAAAATTAAAGTGGTGAACGGAAAAGGCGCGGTCTTGGGGCCGTCAATCTTTTCGCCGGTTTCAGGAGCGGTTGCTGTAACCTTTGACGACCCGGAAAAGGAAGAAGAAATTTACGTGCCGAAAAAACTGATTATTGCGACCGGTTCTGTACCTAACACGCTTCCGCATCTGCCTTTAGACGAAAAGATGATTCTGTCATCTGATGGTATGCTGGAACTGGAGGAACTGCCGAAGTCAATGGCTATTATCGGTGGCGGCGTCATCGGCGTTGAATGGGCATCCTTGCTCAATAGCCTGGGTGTGGAGATTACTATCTTTGAAGCCCTTGACCGGTTAGTCATTAACGAAAGCAAGCAAGTATCCAAAGCACTGCAGAAACAATTTAAAAAACGCGGAATTAAGGTGGAAGTCGGCCAGCTGGTCGAGAACGCTGTTATAAAAGACGATTCTGTCACTCTTTCTGTAAAAGGAAAAGAAGAACCACTGGTTGTCGACAAAGTCATGGTGGCTATCGGACGCAAACCGGTTGTCGAAGGGCTTGGCCTGCAGAATACATCAGTTAAATACGATGCAAAAGGCATTAAAGTCAACGATCATTACCAGACTTCAGAAAGTCATATTTATGCCATCGGAGACTGTATCGACACCCTG
The DNA here is from genome assembly GCF_054784355.1 of Alkalibacterium psychrotolerans. Lineage (NCBI taxonomy): Bacteria > Bacillati > Bacillota > Bacilli > Lactobacillales > Carnobacteriaceae > Alkalibacterium > Alkalibacterium psychrotolerans. Next base: position 27,610 of record NZ_BAAGPH010000028.1, read on the forward strand.
CAGTTGGCACATGTGGCCATGAAAGAAGGCGAATTGGCTGTTGATCATATCGCTCATGAGACTAGTGAACCAATCAATTATGTCAATGTACCGAGGTGTACTTATACATCGCCGGAGATTGCCAGTGTCGGCTATACGAAAGAAACCCTTCCGGAAGGCAGAAAGGTGAAAACAGGCACTTTCCAGTTCAATTCTAACGGCAAGGCTTTGATTCACGGAAAAGCCGATGGTTTTGTGGAAGTCATTAAAGATGAAGAAACAGACGATCTGATAGGTGTATCCATTATTGGTCCGCATGCGACTGATCTGATATCTGAAGTGTCCACGGCCATCTATTTGGATGCCTCACCTATTGAAATAGGAGAAGCGATTCATCCGCATCCAACCTTGTCAGAAGCTATTCAGGAAGCGGCTTTAGATGTCTATAAATTAGCGATTCATAAATAAGAAAGTGAGTGTTGAGACTATGAAAAAACTGAAAGAATCTGGTTTAAGTAAAGAAGAACTGATTCAAGCCTACAAGCACGTACTGCTTGGTCGAAGGTTAGACGAACGCTTATGGCAGTTAACACGTATTGGAAAAACCTCTTTCAATATATCCGGACAGGGGCATGAAGTCGGGCAAGTCGCTATGGCCATGGCCTTTCAGCCGGAAAAAGATTATTTCCTTCCCTATTACCGCGACATGACAGCCTGCATGGTCTGGGGGATGACGGCTAAAGATATTATGCTGGGGTCTCTTGGCAAAGAAGACGACCCGTCCTCTCATGGCCGTCAGATGCCGAACCACTATGGATCAAAAGAACATAATATTGTGTCACATTCGTCAACAGTCAGTACCCAATTCCCACTGGCAACGGGTGTAGCCTATGCGGCTCAGCTTAAAAAGTCGGACTATGTTACCTTGACTGCTACTGGAGAAGGATCAGCCAACCAGGGGGAAGTTCAGGAAGCGATGAACTTTGCCGGGGTAAAAAAACTGCCGCTGATTTTCGTTGTTGAAAATAACGGCTACGCCATTTCAGTTGGAACCGATGAGCAGTATGCGAACGAAACGATGGCTGAACGCGGACCGGCTTATGGCTTCCCAGGCATTCGCGTTAACGGTAATGACTTTGCTGAGACATACCTGGCATTCAAGCAGGTGGTAGAAGAGGCACGCAAAGGAAACGGTCCGGCTCTAATTGAGCTGATGGTATCCCGTCTGACCTCTCACTCCGCAGATGATGACCATTCCGTTTACCGCTCTAAAGAAGATTTAGATAATATGAAGAAAAATGATGGCCTGCTCTTGTTCGAAAAACAACTGATTGATGAAGGCTACTTAACGCGTGAAGAGATGACTGACATTGACACGGAACTCAAAAAAGAAATCAACCAGGCAACTGATGAAGCTGAGGCAATGCCTGAACCGACTGCCGATACGATACTAGATCAAATCTACGCAGATTAATAGAAACAGAAAGGATGTAAGAAGCCTATGGCAATGATGACGTATTTAGAAGCCATCCGTAAGGGAATAGAAGAAGAGATGGCTCGAGATGAAAAGGTAGTAATTTTCGGCGAAGATGTCGGAGGGGTTAAAGGAGGCGTATTCGGTGTAACCAAAGGTCTGGCTGAACAGTTTGGCGATGATCGCTGTTTCAATACACCATTGACGGAAGGTTTGATTGGTGGACTGGCTGTTGGCCTTGGTGTGACAGGTTACCGCGCTATCGGCGAGTTTCAGTTTGCTGACTATATTCTGCCCGCAGTCAACCAGCTGATATCAGAAGCGTCACGCATGCGTTACCGTACAAAAGGCGACTGGACAGCTCCAATAGTCTATCGCGCCCCATATGGCGGAGGCGTACGAGGGGGGCTGTATCATTCGCAGTCTACTGAAAAAGTTCTCTTTGGTCAGCCGGGTCTTAGAATCGTGACCCCATCTTCACCACATGATGCAAAAGGCTTGATTAAAGCGGCGATTCGCTCGGATGATCCGGTTCTATTTTATGAGCACAAGCGCTTATACCGCTTACTTAAAGAAGATGTGTCTGATGAGGATTATGTGGTGCCGCTGGATAAGGCGAATGTGGTCAGAGAAGGTGATGACATTACCGTTATTGGCTATGGAATGGTCTTGAATCATGCCCTAAAAGCCGCAGAAACGCTAAGCAAGGAAGGCTACGAAGCAGAAGTGGTCGATGTGCGCTCACTCTATCCTTTAGATAAGGAGACACTGGTTAAAGCAGCGAAGAAGACGGGTAAAGTCCTTCTTGTGACGGAAGATAACCTCGAAGGCAGCATCATGAGTGAAATTTCAGCTATAATTGCAGAGGAAGCGCTGTTTGAACTGGATGCTCCTATCAAGCGTCTAGCGGGACCTGATTCGCCAAGCATGCCGTATTCCATTGCTTTAGAACGTGAATTTCTTGTAGACGAAGAAAAAGTAACGAATGCCATGCGTGATCTTGCAGAATTTTAAGGAGGATGAATGAATGAGTATTAGAATCATAGAAATGCCTCACTTGGGAGAAAGTGTCACTGAAGCCTCCATCGTTGTATGGCTGGTAGCTGAAGGCGACAAGATTGAGAAATACGATCCCATAGCTGAGGCCGTTTCAGATAAAGTCACGACGGAAATTCCATCGAATTATTCAGGAGTGGTCAAAGAATTTCTGATAGATGTGGATACAGACGTCGAAATCGGCACACCAATCGTAAAAATCGAAACGGATGAAGAAGGCGAAGACGAGACAGTAGACGTGTCAGCCGATTCAGAAGACGTACAGGAAGAAAAAAGTGAAGAATTCATTGATCATATCAACAAAGAAATAGACAAAGAAGCAGATGAGCAGCCGATGGAACGAGAGACGAAAAGTGACGCAAAGCAGTCATTGGAACCTAAAGAGTCTTCTGAAAAATCTGGCGCCCGCTATTCACCAGCTGTTGTACGAATTGCGCAGGAACGTGGAATTGACCTGAACCAGGTTGACGGAACGGGCAAGCACGGACGCATTACGCGCAAAGATGTGGAAAACTTCGATGTTTCTTCTCAAAGCCAGTCTAAAGCTGAAAAGCCTGTAGAAAAAACAGAGTCAGCTGCGAAAACCGAACAGAAACCGAAAGCAGAAGAACGTTCTACTACCCCTGTTTCGCGTACATCATCTGGAGATGAAATTGTACCGGCAGACGGTATCCGTAAAGCGATTGCTAAGAAAATGGTTCAAAGCACCACAGAAATTCCACATGCCTGGCTCATGGTTGAAGCCGATGTGACGAATATTGTTAAGCTGAGAGCAAAGACAAAAGAACAGTTTAAGAAACAAGAGGGCGTGTCGCTTTCCTTCTTCCCATTTTTTGTCAAAGCAGTTGTACAGGCACTGAAGAAACACCCGATTATCAATACGTCCTGGGATAATGGAAATATTGTCTACCACTAGTGTTGCATTAAAAATTTTAACTGTTTCAACACATGAAAAAGTCCTTTATAATGGGGTGGGATGACTTATCCAAGACCAAAACAAAGGACTTACAGCATGGATAAGTATAAAACAAAAA
>NZ_BAAGPH010000029.1:0-55063 GCF_054784355.1 Alkalibacterium psychrotolerans
GACGACTATCCGAAGACATAAACCGAACGTATTTTCGAATACGTGACGGTTTAGTTCAGTGAACCCTTTTTTATGAAATTAGGTTGTCTATTTATAATCTATTCTCTTGACTTACCACCATAATGCTTTATGAGATCGTAACGGTCATGTTTCCTAGAGTATAGCACTCTCCATTTTTAAAAGAAACGCATAGCCTTGCAGGGGGTGAAACAATGCAGCACGAGATAATGAGCAGCTGTCAGTAGGGTTCGTTGACTACTTTAGCTTCCGCTTTTATGAAAATAGTTTTGATGTGACAAAGGCAACCGCTAACTTTCCATTGGCTATTTTTGTTAAACTAAGAAATGAGAGAAAGGGAGTACAACTGTAAAAGGAGAAATAAATAATGTGTGGACGATACGGCTTAACGGTTTCTGAAAAAGACTTGATTAAACGGTATGATTTGGATGAGGCGGATTATACTTTAGGAGACTATAGATTCGAGGAAAAAGACGAGATATTCCCGACGACGGACAATATTATCTTGCTGCCAAATAAAAAGCTTTACCCTGTGAAATGGGGCTTTACCCCGCACTTTGCCAAACGACCGCTGATCAATGCCCGTTCTGAAAGTGTGCTTGAAAAAAAGACTTTCAAGGAACCGTTTAGGAAAAAACGGTGCATTGTACCGGCCAGTTACTTCTTTGAATGGCAGAAGGTTGAAGGGCAGAAGAAAAAAGACAAGAAACTGATCCGCGTTGAAAACCTGCCGGTATTTTCAATGGCCGGGGTGTGCGAACGCTACACGGATGATTATGGACACAGTTACCTGACCTATGCCATCCTTACAACTGATGCAAACGACCAGATGAAGCCGATTCATGACCGCATGCCGGTTATCCTTAATCCCGAAGATGAAAAAGAGTACCTTGATTTAGAAGCAGACGTTGCAGTCGTTCAAAAACTGCTGAGGCCGACGGAAAAAGAACTCATTATCAACTAAAATTAGATAAGGTTCTCTATAGGAATAGCCGACTCCCGACTGATATGCGGGAAGCCGGCTATTTTTCTGAAGTGAGTATCACTAGAGAATGAATACTAGGAAACCGTGTAATTTTTTGATAAGTAGCCTGTATTTATCTCTCGCTTTCAGTCTTCAGGATATCCGGCTTGTCGTGCCATTCCAGAAATTCCATACGGTGTCCAAAAAAACTGTAGGTGTAAAAACGGCGCGCTCCGGGCATGTTGAAGTCTTCTTCGTAGGCGATTTCGTGTTCATCCAGCCGGTCCATCAACCCTTGGATATTCTGAACGTCAAAAGCGGGGTGGCCTCTTTTTTCAGCGTGATGGTTTTCGTCAAGACCGATATGAACAATATGTGTGCCCATGTCAAACCACAGGCTGTTAAAGTGACTGAGTGTTTCGGGCTTTTCAACTTCATCACAGCCTAAAACGTCCGAAAAGAAATGTCTGACTTCTGTTTCAGTTCCCAGTGGGGCAGTCAATTGGATATGGTCGATGCCATTAAATGAAAAAGTCATGTGCATGCAGCTCCTTTAGTCTCATTTTAACCAGTTTAGCATACGTCATTCTTTCATGAGAAAAAAAGAGGCTTAACCGTAAAGCCTCTACTGAAAAAGAAGACATTTTTTCACTTGCTTATGCTTGCATTTTAGATAGAGTATGCTTAAATTAAGGTAACAAGAGGGTTCATTCATTGANTATTGGTGCGGAACTGGGAGTAGCGGAAATTACAAAGTTTGAAGACGGTGAGATTCGTATCAATATTGAAGAAAGTGTCCGTGGCGATGATGTATACCTGATTCAGTCGACAAACGATCCGAGTAATGATTATCTGATGGAAGTGCTTATCATGACCGATGCACTACGGCGAGCGAGCGCGCGGTCAATCAATGTGGTCATGCCGTATTACGGCTATGCCAGACAAGACCGCAAACCGGGGCCGCGAGAAGCCATCACAGCTAAAGTTGTGGCGAATATGCTGACAATAGCGGGAGTCGACCGGATGGTCACGCTCGATTTGCATGCACCTCAGATTCAAGGCTTCTTCGATATTCCGGTGGATCATCTCTCAGCGATTGCCTTACTGGCTAATTACCTTATCGCCCATGGCCTTAAAGGTGAAGGCACAGTTGTTGTCGCACCGGACCACGCAGGGGTGTCGCGTGCACGGGAAATGGCTGAACTTCTAGATTCGCCTTTAGCTATAATAGATAAACGTTCGGCTGACGAAGAAACGGATGAAGAACTGAATGTTGTTGGTGAGGTTGAAGGGTGTACCTGTATTTTATTTGACGACATCATGGATACAGCCAAGACTGTTACAAGAGCCTGCGAGATGCTGAAACGCGAAGGGGCTAAAGACGTCTATGTCTGCGTAACCCATCCTGTTCTGTCAGGAAGTGCCGTTCAACGAATCGAACAGTCGGGCATTGAAAAAGCCATTGTAACGAATACAATTGATATTGGAAGTAAGAAAGAGTGTCCGTTCATTGACGTTATCAGCGTGGCGCCTTTGTTAGGTGATGCGGTCAATCGCATTCAAAATTTCGAATCCATTAAACCGCTGTTTGAAAAGCAGCATATTGAGAAACTAACCGAATAAATTAATTAAAGTTCTCAGTGGACGAGTCGCTTTGAGCGGTTGTCAGCTGGGAACTTTTCGAATGCAGAAAGTAATATTATAAGGGGGCTTATAGATGATTGGTGTTTGTTCGGTAACATTTAAAGATAAAACGATTGAAGAAGTCATTCAGCTCGCAAAAAAGGCCGGACTGGACTGTATTGAGTGGGGAAGCAAGGAACATATAAAAGTCGGCGATTTTGAAATGGCTAAGCGAGCAGCCCACCTGACCGAAAAAGCAGGGTTAAAAACCTCCTCTTACGGGTCTTACTATCAGTCGGGCAGCTTCGGGAACTTTGAGGAAGTTATCGCTACTGCCCAGTTACTCGGTACTCAGATGATTCGGATATGGGCAGGAGAAAAAGCGTCAAAAGATTCTGATGACGTGTGGTTTCAAAAAGTACTGAGTGACACGCGCCGCATTGCAGAATTGGCGGACAAGCAAGGCATGACTATCAGTTTCGAATACCACAGTGGATCGCTGACGGATACGCCTGAAAGTGCCTGCTGGCTGATGGAGTCAGTCAACGCACCCAATGTCTATCTGTACTGGCAGCCGGCTGAGACGCTTTCTGTATCAGAGCGTGTGAACAGTCTCGATTACCTGAGCAAGTGGATCAGCAACGTTCATGTCTTCTGTTGGGAAGATTATCACAACCGTTTTTCTTTGGAGAAGGGTGAAAAAGAATGGCTTCAGTATTTGTCACACATTCAAGCGGGTTCTGACAATGCTCATCATTATATCTTAGAGTTCGTTAAAGATGACAATCCCGACCAGTTTTTAAAAGATGCAGAAACACTGAAGAACTGGATAACTGAATAAATAAACTCCAACATTGTGAACGTTTTATTTTGTTTTTTTAAGAAAGAAGATTAGAATAAGAGTGTAGAAAGAAGTGAGGGGACGCTAAAGAAAAGAGTAGAAAGGAGGGAGAACAAGTGAACGACATGATTCCTTCTAAACGCGACTTCTGGGATTTTAGCAGACGCTTATTTGATGATGCTTTAGGACAGAACTTTGGTGACTTTGGCAGTTTCAAGACCGATATTATTGAACAGGACGAAGCTTATGTAGTGGAAGCAGAACTTCCAGGCATGTCTAGAGATAATATTGAGCTGGACTTCAAAGATAACGTCTTGTCTATTTCAGCTAAACAAGAAACAGCCACAGACGAAAGCGATGAAGAACGCAACTACATCCGGCGCGAACGCTCAACACGTTCATTCAGCAGACAGTTTATTTTGCAGGACATCGATGAAGACAATATTAAGGCCCGTTTTAACAATGGAATTTTAGAAGTGACTCTACCCAAGCAGAATCCGACACCAAAAACATCAAAGAAAATTGATATTGAGTAAGTCATAAAAGAATGACCCGGCAGATCTTTCAGTTAAGAAAGCTGCCGGGTTTTTATTTTGGCGGTGATTGTAAATATGCTATAGTAAGGGGTATAATTGAAGGCATATTAATCGCGATAGTTTTAGCGAGGAAGGAAGTTATTAAGTGAAAATAGTACAATCTGTAACCGAATTGGTTGGAGAAACACCGTTACTCAAGCTGAATAAAATCGTACCTGAAGGCGCTGGTGATGTTTACGTCAAACTGGAATCCATGAATATAGGCGGCAGCGTGAAAGACCGAATCGCTCTCAATATGATTGAAGAAGCTGAAAAAGCCGGTGAGTTGAAAGAAGGCGACACTATCGTTGAAGCTACTAGCGGAAATACCGGAGTGGGGCTGGCGATGGTAGCTGCAGCAAAAGGTTATAAGGCTGTTTTCATCATGCCTGATACATTAAGTAAGGAAAGACGAGCACTCATGAAAGCCTATGGCGCAGAGCTTGAACTGACTCCTGGAGAAAACGGTATGCCCGGAGCATTAGAGCGTGCGATGGAACTGGCTGAACAGGATAACTTCTTCATGCCTTCTCAGTTTAAAAATCCGGCGAACCCGTCTGCCCATATTAAAACAACCGGACCTGAAATCATTGAAGCCTTTGACGGAGAAACACCGGATGCATTCGTAGCCGGAGTAGGAACAGGCGGAACAGTGACAGGTGTTGGAAAAGTACTGAAACTTCACAATCCCTCGGTTCAAATTATTGCCGTGGAACCGGAAGAATCAGCTGTCTTGAGCGGCAAGGAGAAAGGCAAGCACAAAATTCAGGGCATCGGAGCCGGCTTTATTCCTGATATTCTGGATACCGATGTGTATGACGAAGTGCTGACTGTCACAAGTGAAGAGGCTATCGAAACAACCCGCCGCGTAGCTCGTGAGGAAGGACTCCTTGTAGGGGTATCAGCTGGTGCTAACATTACAGCTGCCATCCGAGTGGCAGAAAAATTAGGTAAGGGCAAACGAGTCGTCACAATCGGCTGCGACACTGGCGAGCGCTACCTCTCAACCCCTGTATTTTCAATTGACGAAGAGTAAAATCCATTCATTAAATAGAACGTACACAAATACAGTGACTTAACGAGTGACACTTAAGCAGAGTAGATTAGTCTACTCTGTTTTTTTGCTGTTAGGCAGGAGTCGTCAAATAAATTGCAGTGAGTTGTATAGATTATGGCATATTGGATACAACTCCTTAAACTGTTGGAACAGAGTTGTCGTCAGAACAGCTTTCTAAATACAACTCACTCATCTAAAATAGTATCAGTAGTATCTTGGAGGTATGTCTGAATACAACTGACCTAACTTTTCTCTGGTGAGCTGTATCCAGAGGGCCTTTCTAAGTATTACTCATCTAAAATAAAGTCCTCACTTGTATCTAATGTTCGTTATTAGATACAACTCATTCATTTCAGTCTAAGCAGTGGTGTCTAATATCCGTATAAAATTGAGAATGATGCCGACTTCGGGTAAAGGCAAATTTTTACCCTATCCAGTCAACAATAAAAGCTCTTTAAGAAGGAACACACGCGGCATCGGACGCGTGTGGACCACTTTAGAGTGCCGGACAGATGATTTTTCTTTATAAAAAAGGACAATTGCCCACAATAATAGTGGCAATCGTCCTTAACAATAGTCTGTTTAGATGAGCATCATTTTTACTCTTCGTCAGAAGAAGACAGGCCCATTTCCTTTTTCATGCGTTCGAGTTCATCTTCTACTGCGGCAGAACCAGTCTGTTCAGCGTATTTTTCCTCGAGTTTTTGGGCATCATCTTTCTGTTCTTTGTTCAACTCGGCCATCGCATCCGCTTCATCGAGTCTGCGTGATGCTTTTTCTTCCATACGCTCAAAGGATCCCATTGCTCCTTTAGACTTGCCGATTGAATCATTCACTTTATTCAGCTTGTCTTGAGTGTCGGCCACGGACAATTGCGCTTTAATCATAGAGCGACGCTGTCTCAGTTTTTCAATATCTGATGCCAGCTTGTCGTGCATCTGACGCATTTTTGAGGCGTTTTCGTGTGCCTTAGCATAAGCATTGGCCAGACCGGTTCCAACATCTTCTAGCTCTTGTTTTTTAGAGAGGAAGACGCGAGCATCGCCGTCATTTCCAGATTCCAGAGCTTTTTTGGCAAAGTTGTTGTACTTGGCTACTTCAGCTTCATTCTCATCAACAAGACGTTTGGCTCTGGTCTCTTCAGCCATGACGCTTGCCGTGTTTTTCTTCACTTCAGCCAAATCATCCATCATTTTACGCAGGTACTGATCAATCATTTTTTCCGGATCTTCCATACGGTCGATTAAAGCATTAACGTTTGCACTGATTATATCTGAAAAACGGTCTAAAATTGCCATGTGTTCTTCCTCCTAAATAGTGTGTGTTTAGTAATCGTCCCAACCATCATCTTTGTCTTTGTCCTTATATTTCTTGGACAATTCTTCTGCTTCTGAACTGCCGAAAGTTTCAATCGGGCGGTTCAGCATCTCTTCTGTTTGTTTTGCTTCTTTTTCCTTGGCTTTCTGTTTTGACTGCCACCATTTGAACAACAGGTACAGGACCGCTGCAATACCGAATATGGTCAGCACCGGTATCCACGGAGACGTGGTTACTTCCATAATGCGATCAGCTGCACTGCTGAAAGATTGACTGAAGTACTGTTCATCCGTTAAGGCACCATCATAATAATTCCGGTCCAGATAATCCAGCAGGATGTCTCCGGCTTCAGTATCAATGACACTTCTCGCCTGAGAACCGACAACATAATAAGTCATGTATTCATTTGGACGGGGTTCGAAAAAGACAAGGAGGAGATGCGCTTCATCCGTAAACAGCTCATCATACAAGCTGTTTGCATAAGCTTCCAGTTCGTCCATTGAAGGATTTGTAGAGCCTTCAATTTCTCCAGTAATGTAAACATGTGGCTGAACGCCGGTTTCATTGTAAAAATGGCGCAAGCCGTCGACCATTTGGGTATGGTTGCCAATCCAGTCAAGGTTATCTGTGTAATAATCCGTTTCGTTGACAGCTCCTGCTGGTAGGGGCTCTCGTTCAACGGTAGAAGATGTGATGTCTCCTGTTCCGCCGCCACCCGTTCCGAAGTTTCCGATAGAGTTGAGCAGGCTGAACATAATGAATAAAAAGAACAGTATCATCAAAATGCTGCCGCAGCCCATCGTTCCGCAACCACCACCGCCCCCACCTGGGTAACGTCGTCGTCTGCCGAAACCACCAAAGCCGCCTAGGAAAATAGGACCCATTCTCGGTCGGTAATTTCCGGGCCGTCTGTTGTTGTTAAAACCGCCGCCAAAGTTTCCGCCACCGCCGAAACTTCCGCCGCCACGGCCGCTTCCAAAGCCGCCACTACGTCCACCGCCGCCACGGCCACCACCGAAACCGCCGCCACGAGAGCCGCCGCTGAAGCCTCCACCGCCACCGCGGCCTCCGCCTCTTCCCATATGTACTCACTCCTTTATCATGCTCTATATTAAACAAAATCTAGCACAACCAGTAACCGTTGTCAATTTTTAACATTGATATAACGGATTATAAAAGGGGTGGAAGGATGAATTGAGTAGCTGGCAGGTAAAAAAGGGATGTTTAGGTAAGCTCGGCTGGCTGTCCAGTATGAGAATGCCGAAGTTGCTTCAACTTAGGTTAACTCAGAAAAGACTCTTTGTTGAGAATACCGAAGTTGACTCACCTTAGGTAAACTGAAAAGATCTCTTTAGTTGAGAATGCCGAAATCAGGCAGGCGGGGGTAAACTCGCCCACGTTGTGCTGTTGAGTAGACCGAAGTTAGGCTAACTTGAGCAAACTTGATTGCAATAGCCGTTGAGTTTACCTAAGAGAAGAGGATTTTGGCATACCCAGTTTACAGGTAGGGCTGAGTATGCCGAACCAGGCACCTTTTAGGCAAACTCACTCAGCTTTCCACGCTCAATTTACCTAAGTAGTTCAATAAGTAGTTAAAAAAACTTCAACTGCTTTATTTATCAAACAGAATCTATATAAAAACAGCTGACTCAAGAGAATTTAATCTCTTAAAGTCAGCTGCAGTATAGTAATTGTGGCAGTAAAAACGATAATTAGGCTTCGTACAGGCCAGCAATCTGTTTCTGTACGTCTTTGTTTTCAAGAAATTCATCATAGGTGGTTTCGGCACGGTCGACAACCCCATTTGGCGTCAGTTCGATGATGCGGTTAGCCACAGTCTGAATGAACTGGTGGTCATGCGAGCCAAACAAAACAGAGCCTTTGAAATCGATTAGCCCATTGTTCAGTGACGTAATGGATTCCAAATCTAAGTGGTTGGTCGGATCGTCCAGCACAAGTACGTTGGCTTTGCTCAGCATGAGTTTGGACAGCATGCAGCGGACTTTTTCGCCACCGGACAAGACGTTGACTTCTTTCAGTACCTCTTCACCGGAGAACAGCATACGACCCAGGAAACTTCTCAGGAAAGTATTGTCGTTCTCTTCTTTGGAAGCGTACTGACGCAGCCAGTCAAGAATTGTCATAGAGCTGCCATCAAACTCGCTTGATGTGTCTTTCGGCAGGTAAGCCTGTGAGGTAGTAATGCCCCACTGGAAGCTACCGGAATCAGGTTCCATTTCACCCATAATAATTTTGAACAGGGTACTAATGGCGACGTCATTGCGGCTGACAAAAGCAACTTTGTCATCACGGCCCAGGTTAAAGGAAATATTACTCAATACTTTTTTACCGTCGATTGTCTTGGAAATGTTTTCGACTCTTAAGAGATCATTTCCGATTTCACGTTCCGGACTGAAGCCGACAAAGGGATAGCGGCGGCTGGAGGGCTGAATGTCATCCAGAGTAATCTTATCGAGCATTTTCTTACGGGAAGTTGCCTGCTTGGATTTAGACGCGTTGGCGCTGAATCGTGCGATAAAGGCTTCCAGTTCCTTGATTTTTTCTTCTTTTTTACTGTTCTGGTCAGCAGCCAGTTTTGAAGCCAGTTGGCTGGACTCCAGCCAGAAATCATAATTTCCGACAAAGAGTTTAATTTTACCGAAGTCAACATCGACCATGTGCGTACAGACCTTGTTCAGGAAGTGACGGTCATGGGAAACGACGATAACAGTGTTCTCAAAGTTGATCAGAAACTCTTCAAGCCAGGTAATGGATTGCGTGTCGAGTCCGTTGGTCGGCTCATCAAGTAGAAGAACATCCGGCTTACCGAATAAAGCTTGAGCTAAAAGGACCTTCACTTTTTGTCCGGCAGTCAGTTCACTCATTTTCTGACTGTGCAGATTTTCAGGAATACCCAAACCTTGCAGCAATGTAGTGGCTTCGGGCTCAGCTTCCCAGCCGTCCAGCTCTGCAAATTCGCCTTCAAGTTCCGCAATGCGCATGCCGTCTTCATCTGAAAAATCAGCTTTCATGTAGACTTCATTTTTTTCCTGAATAATGGCGTACAGACGCTCGTGTCCCATAATAACGGTATCGATCACTGTCTGGTCTTCATAGTCAAAGTGGTTCTGCTTCAAGACAGCCATACGCTGGTCGTTTGGCATGGAAACATCTCCTGAAGTAGGAGATACTTCACCGGATAGAATTTTTAAGAAGGTCGATTTACCCGCGCCGTTTGCACCGATAACGCCATAGCAATTGTCATTTGTGAATTTTAAATTAACGTCTTCAAATAACTTTTTATCTGAAAAACGCAAGCTTACGTCAGTTACTGTAATCATAAAAATGTACCTCATTTCTCTAAATATATCCTCAGACATTTAGTCCAATATGCCTATTATACGCATTAACCGGTTGGAAAGCTGTAATTTTAAGGATTTATATTTAATTTCTTATAAAAAGTCAAAAATCAGTCAAAATTGGCCGGTTTTACGCCAGTAAACTCTTCTTTTAAAGGACATTCTTATTTATATTAAGACTGTGATCTTAACATTTTCACATTGACGGTCATTACTGTAGCTTAGAAAGCGGCTAACTGATACACTTTAGTGTATATAAAACCGAGAGGAGGGAAGCAAATGGGTGGCGTTATACTGAGTGCGCTGTTGTCCTATATAGGCACCAGCATCGATCATATTATCGTACTGATTTTACTGTTCAATCAGACACAGCACCGCAAACGGGATGACTTGAGTATTATCTCTGCAGTATTTGTGGGCTTTACACTGATTGTTCTAATCAGTCTGGCTGCACGCTTTGGGTTAAGTTTATTTGAACCGGATTGGATTGGCCTTCTTGGTCTGATTCCAATTGGACTCGGGATACGTGTGTTGTTTAAGCCGGTAGACGATGAACAGGAAGCGCAGGAAAAAATTTCTCATTCCTTCAGCAGACACCGCAGTCAGTTTATCAGCGTATTTTTCCTGATGCTGGCATTCGGTGGAGATAACTTAGGTGTGTACATACCACTATTTGCTTCACTCGACTGGGTTGGAATAACGGTGACACTCCTAATTTACTACGCTCTGACCGGCATCATGCTAGCTGCAGCCTACAAAATTTCAGAAGTAAAACAAATTAACCAGTTCATTGAAAAGTATGAACGCTGGCTGGTTTCGTTTGTCTTTATACTTTTGGGGCTGTTTATTCTCTTTGAAAACAGAATTGGTTGGTAAATCACCACTTTTGCATTTACAAAAAAATTACACAAAATAGAACAAAACTCAATAGTATTTTGAGCCATCACTTGCTACACTGAAAAGGAAACGCACAGGACTATGTCGGTAAGGAGCATTTAGGAGGCTGACGAATGAAAATAGTCGTAATCGGTTCAGTTGCAGCAGGGACATCTGTTGCGGCAAAGGCAAGACGTAACGATGAAACAGCAGAGATAGTGGTATACGAAGCAGCGCAGGATATCTCTTATTCGGTTTGTGGCATGCCGTATTTTTTAGGCGGCGAAGTGGATTCCATCGATAAATTGACTCCAAGAGACCCGAAATGGTTCAAGAAGCGCTTCGAATTTGATATTCACACCAACCATCATGTTAAAGCCATTCATCCGCATATAAAAGAAATCGAGGTGTACGACAAGACTGAAGGAAGAGGGTTCAGAGACAGTTTTGACAAGCTTGTTCTAGCTACCGGTTCGTATTCAATGAGTCCACCGCCATTTAACTTGAAGACATATGACAATATTTTCCACGTGAAATCAATGGATGATACCCGAGGGATTGACCAGTACCTCACTGAAAATGATGTAAAAAAGGTAACGATAGTCGGTTCAGGCTTTATTGGCCTTGAAATGACGGAACAGATGAAACACAGAGACTTAGAGGTCTCCATTGTAGAACTGGCCGATCAGGTCTTTCCAAAAATTGATAAGGACATGTCAGTTCATTTGAAAAAAGAGTTGGCTAAACAAAATGTCCCTGTTTACGTGAATGACAAAGTGGTATCCATTGACGGGGAAAGAAAAGCGACAGTCCTGCATACGGAGCAGGGAGAAGAGCTGGAAACAGACCTCGTTATTTTAGCAGTCGGTGTCCGTCCAAACACGGTTCTTGCCGGTCAGACTGATATTGAGCTGGGAGAAACCGGAGCAATCAAAGTGGATGAATACATGAGAACATCGGTAGAGAATGTCTTTGCCGTCGGCGATGTGGCGGAAAGTTTCCACCGAGTGGATGGTAAACCGATTTACCATCCACTCGGTTCAACAGCCAATAAGATGGGAAGAATTGCCGGCGATCATATGACTGGCGGTGCTCTTTCCTTCAAGGGTACGATTGGAACAGGTATTTTCAGACTCTTTGACATGACTGTCGGCTATACCGGTTTGTCTATGAAAGAAGCGGCGGAAGCAGGATTTGACCCCATTGTGATTCATAATATCAAACCAGATCACGCCGAATATGTCGGCGGAAAAAATATGGTCATCAAAGCGGTCGCTGACCGGGAGTCAGGGCGTTTTCTCGGTGCACAGATTGTTGGACCACAAGGAGTGGACAAGCGGATAGATGTTTTTGCAACAGCCATTACATTTGGTGCCACTGCAGAAGAGCTGTTCGAGCTCGACCTGGCCTATGCACCGCCATTTAGCACGACAAAGGATCCGGTATTGTATACTGGAATGGTACTGGATAATGCCAGAAAACGATTGCCTGTCTTGACGCCTGAGGAAGTGCTGGCGAAACAAAAAGCTGGGGAAGCACTGCAGGTCATAGATGTCCGCTCACCGAAGCAATATGAAAAAGGACACGTGGATCAGGCCGTCAATATTTCCATGCCCGACTTGCGCAAAGGGGTTGCTGAACTGGAGCGTTCGCTTCCGACCGTTGTCTACTGCAATAAAGGGGTCACCAGTAATACAGCTCAGAATGTTCTACTGAATATTGGCTTTAAAGAAGTGTATGTCCTGTCCGGAGGCAACACGAATTATCATTATTATCTGGAATCACTGGAAAAATAGGCACACAAAGGAGAAACAATGGAAACGACTGTACTGCAGCAATTAACAGGAGAATTTTTCGGCACACTGATTCTGATTTATATCGGAAACGGAGTGGTCGCCGGAAATGTACTGAAAAAAACGAAAGCATTTAATACAGGCTGGTTGCATATCACGATTGGCTGGGGGCTTGCAGTGACCATGGCTATTTATTCTATTGGCTGGCTGTCACCGGCGCATATCAATCCGGCTGTCACGTTAGGCATGGCCGTTGCAGGACAATTCAGCTGGGCACTCGTTCTCCCTTATATCCTGGTTCAGATAGCCGGAGGTTTTTTGGGGGCAGCGCTTGTCTGGATTCATTATTACCCGCATTTTGAAGAAACGGAAGATGCCAATGCCATCTTAAGTGTTTTTTCAACCGCACCTGCTATTAAAAGAAATAAATGGAACCTGGTAAGTGAAGCCTTTGCCACAGCATTTTTAGTGTATGCTCTACTGGCGTTCACACAAGGTGAATTTACCGAAGGGCTGAATCCAGTCATTGTCGGTTTGTTGATTTTAACGATAGGCTTGTCGCTGGGCGGAACCACTGGTTATGCCATTAATCCGGCTAGAGATTTAGGTCCGAGGATGGCTCATGCGGTCCTTCCGGTAGCCAACAAAGCAAGTTCGAACTGGCCATATGCCTGGATTCCTGTGTAGGACCATTTATTGGGTCTGTTCTAGGCGGAGTTCTATTTGTCCTCATCACCAGTATTCGCTGAAGCAATAAAGTTAGATTTAACAGAAAACTGGATAAGGTAAAAAAGACCAGCTTCGGTGTATTCATAACTGTGAGCTGGTTTTTTTATGAAGAAAAAGCGGCTTAACCTGCTGGAATTTGCTATAATAGCTGTGAGAAGTTTTTAGAGAGTGGGAAGAAATAAATGACAGCAAGGGTAAACGATTTTCCGACAGTAATTGTTGTGCTTTTATTTGTAGTGTCCTTAGCGATTCTGTCAAAGTCGGCTGATAAACTGATTGAAAAGGCAGTCGAGCTGTCTCTTCATTTAGGTTTATCAAAGGTGGTTATCGGGGCGACTGTTCTGTCGGTAGGCACGACTTTGCCAGAAGTGGCTTCGTCGGTTGCCGCGGCTTTGGGCGGAAATGGCCAGTTTGGATTGGGTAATGCAGTTGGGTCAATGATTACCAATGCTTCACTCGTGCTAGGGGCGGGTGCTTTGGGTGGCATTATTCCGGTGAAAAAAGGCATGCAGCAAACTTTTTTGTTTATGAGTGGGCTCACCCTCCTCTTTATTGGAACCAGTGTGTTTGCAGGTATGGGTACAGGAGGCGGCTTATTTCCGAGATGGAGTGGCGCGGGGCTGTTAATTCTTTTGCCTTTATATATCGGGTACACTGTTAAAAAGAAACCGGATCATCTGATGGACGACATACCTGAAGACGATGCAGAGGCAGGCGAGAAAGCCGAGGTTAAAAGCAGCCTGCCGGTTTCACTGCTTATCTTATTGTTCAGTTCTCTAGGTGTAACTTTGGGAGCGACTTTGTTAGTAGCGACTGCTGAAACGGGAGCAGCCAGACTTGGAATCCCCGATACTGTAATCTCGTCAACAATTGTGGCGTTCGGTACGAGTGTGCCAGAAGTAACGACGACACTCGTTGCAGTCCGGTATGGGCATGGAGAGCTGGCTATCGGCAATGTACTCGGAGCCAACATGATGAATCTCCTTCTGGTGATGGGTGCTACCATTACCTTGCTGCCAAGGGAGATTGCCGTTCCGCCGAGCTATTACCTCATCCAGTTTCCGGTACTGATTGCGATTTTTATCCTTCTCAGTATACCGATTCTGACCAAGCGGGTGGAAGCCATCAATCGTTTGCAGGGCTTGCTGCTCCTTGGAATCTACGGCCTTTATCTGGTGACAAACTTTATATAATAAGACAGTAAAAAGGCAACCCATCAATACAAAGTGGGCTGCCTTTTTACGATTCAGAGCTTTATGGCTGTCTGAACGATGATTAACAGGGAGTTAATCATCGTTCAGCTCAAATAAAACAGTTGAACACTGATTATCTGGAGATAATCGTTGTTCAGACAAAATATCTCACCGGAGGAACGATTAAAATCATTTTAATCATGACTCGCAGGGAAAAACCACACTGAACGACGATTAAGTCTTCAAATCACCGCCTAAACCAAGAAATTCTAATGGAGAAAAGCGACTCATCGCTTTTCTGACCTCTATTTATATAAATGAAAAAAGACAGGGCACGCCCTGTCTTTTCTAATATCTTCTATTAAGCGTATACGAATGAATCTTCTTTGACGAGTTCCATATCGTAGTGACCGATTTCTTCATCGTAATATAAATCAGAAATAGTACGGAAGCCGTATGATTCGTAGAATTCTTTTAGATAAGCTTCTGCCTGAATTTCCACTTCAGCTCTCGGGTATTTACATTTTATAAAGTCCAGCGTAACTTTCAGAAGTTCTTTGCCGTGACCTTCGCTGCGGTATTCGGATGGAACCAGCACACGTCCAATGCGTATTTTTCTGTCCTGCTTGTAGATGCGGGCATAAGCTTTAATGACGCCTTTTTGACGTTTGATTAAATGTATAGCGTGTAGATCAATATCGTCTACTTCCTGATAGGCACAACCCTGTTCGACAACAAAAATCTTGACGCGTTCGTTTAAAATCTGATGATAATCTTTAGCACTTAATTCTTCGAAGTGTTTATACTGCCACATAAAGTTGTGTCAATCTCCTTTTTAATCAATTTAATCCCTCAATCACTTTGGAATCAAAGC
Organism: Alkalibacterium psychrotolerans; assembly: GCF_054784355.1. Taxonomy (NCBI): domain Bacteria; kingdom Bacillati; phylum Bacillota; class Bacilli; order Lactobacillales; family Carnobacteriaceae; genus Alkalibacterium; species Alkalibacterium psychrotolerans. The sequence continues at coordinate 15,220 of NZ_BAAGPH010000029.1, forward strand.
GCCTGATGGGATCCACACACATAGTATACACCTTTAAAATAGAAGGTCAAATGAATTTTGATAATAAATTAATTTTCTGAAAATCCTTGATTTTAAAAGGTTTTAGGAGCATAATTTTATATGGCTTCACAAGGAAGACGATTATTTTAGAAAGAAGGAAGAGAAAAATGGAGTTAGTGGTTATGGTGTTGAATAAGACGGATGTGCTTGATGAAATCCTTTCGCTGTTTATGAAATACAAAATTAAAGGCGCAACGGTCCTTGACAGCAGCGGGATGGGGCATCTGATAGCTAATCAGTTTCCGATGTTTTCCATGTTTGCAGAACTGGGAGAAGAGCGGGAAGCAAACAGTAAGACAATTTTCACCGTTGTCAGAGATGAAGCGGAACGAAAAGAGGTCCTCTCAATAGCAGAAAGTGTCTGTGGAGACTTGACTAAGCCGGATAACGCCATCTTTTTCAGTGTGCCGGTGAATTTTGCCAAAGGCATCGATCACAGCCCGAAAAATTAATTGACACATTATGTAAATACACTAAAGAAAAATATAATAGAAGAAGGTTTTATTAAAAAATGACATATTCACTCTATATTGCAATCATCATTATCGCAGGCATGGGGGGAGGTAAGCTGGCAAGCAAAGTGGGGCTGCCCACCGTGTCCGGTTATATTCTTATCGGTTTAATCATGGGGCCGAGCGTGCTCAACTTTATCACCAGCGAAGTGTATCATCACCTTGAATTTGTAAATGAACTGGCTTTGGGGATGCTGGCTATCTCAGTTGGAACAGAACTGCATTACCGGATGTTTAAAGCATTCGGTAAAAGCCTGATTACTATTTCGGTCGGAAATGCGGTGCTGACCATTACTTTTGTTACTTTACTGACCTGGCTGCTGGGTATGCCGATAGAGTATGCTTTGATTTTAGGAACGCTTGGGCTGACCGTTTCACCTGCCGGCGTGGTGGAAGTCGTTAAAGATACGAAGGCTGAAGGCGAAATGACTCAGAATATCCTCGGGCTCGTGGCTTTTGACAATCTGATAGCTATTTTATCATTCGGTATGATGGTCTCCTTTGTTCAGTCATTGGGTAACGAAGGCGTATCCGGTCTGTCTTTAATCGGTGCGGTTCTGTCGGATGTTGGTCTCGGTATGTTTGTCGGCTTAGTTAGCGGCCTGTTTGTTTCTTTTTTCATAAGAAAAGAAACGTCGAACGAAAAAATGGTGCCGCTTATGCTGGCAGCTATTTTATTCAATACAGGAATTGCCTCATTGTTTGGCTTGTCTCCGGTTTTAACGAATATTGTAGCGGGTATAGCCATTACCAACCTGACGTCAAGAAAAGTATTGGTTGCTTCAATTCTAAACCGGATTGAACTGCCGATTTTCATCATTTTCCTGACACTGGCCGGTGCACATATTGATCTCTCAGTTGTCGGACGGGTCGGTCTAGCAGGCTTAGGTTACATCGCAGCACGTTCAGCCGGGAAGTATTTCGGTTCACTGTTCTTCTCACAGTTTACACCCCTTAATAAAAAAGCCCGTAAGTACATTGGCTTTGGACTGTTTCCGCAAGCCGGTATTGCCATCGGTTTAGCAACCATAGCAGAACGCAGTTTGCCTCAAGTTTCCGGTGCCATCACGGGTGTCATTCTGGCAGGCGCTATATTCTTCGAGATTTTTGGACCAATGATTACAGGCTTTGCCTTGAAAGCAGTTGGAGAAACGAATGAATAAAAACTGATCAATTTAGCAAAAGCATGCGACACGATTATCCCATTAGGGGTGACGTAGCGCATGCTTTTTTTGCTGAGTGATACCCAAGCGTAAAAAAGTTACAAAAACTTATTTATCGGTTTGAAGTAAGCAGATAAAGCTTTATACTGATAGTACGGCTTTTCAAAAAAGTAATAAAACAAACTAACGCCCTTCGAAGAGGGGTAAATGATGAGAGAAGGAATTAAAATGGAACTTGTTGTGATAGTGTTGAACAAAACTGATTTGCTGGATGAAATCTTATCCTTGTTCATGAAATATAAAATAAAAGGGGCAACCGTTCTGGATAGTAGTGGAATGGGGCATTTGATTGCCAATCAGTTTCCCATGTTTTCCATGTTTGCGGAATTGGGAGAAGAGCGGGAAGCCAACAGTAAGACGATTTTCACTGTTGTGAAGGATGAAGCGGAGCGTAATGAGGTGCTCTCCATAGCTGAAAGCATCTGTGGTGACTTGACGCAACCGGATAACGCCATCTTTTTCAGTGTGCCGGTGAACTTTGCAAAAGGGATTGACAACAGTGCAGATGATACCTGATGCCGCCAGTCGATTTAGAAACAGAGAACAGAAAATAATTACAGAAGAAGGGTTTTAAAAAATGACGTACTCATTGTATATTGCTGTTTTACTGCTTGCCGGCTTGGGGGCTGGAAGTCTGGCTAAGCGTTTCAAAATTCCATCAGTAACTGGGTACATCTTATGTGGACTGATCTTGGGTCCCAGTGTGTTTAATCTGATTTCAAGCGAAGTCTATTATAGTTTGAGTTTTGTCAATGAGCTGGCTCTGGGGATGCTGGCTTTATCAGTCGGAACGGAACTGCATTACCGGGTATTTAAAGCCTTCGGTAAAAGCTTAGTCATCATGTCTCTCGGGAATACGCTGTTTACCGGCGTGCTGGTCACCCTTATGACATGGCTGGTTGGCATGCCGATTGAGTATGCGTTGATACTTGGACCTTTAGCGATGTCTGTTGCGCCTTCTGGAGTTGTATCCGTGGTGAAGGAAAAGAGGTCACAAGGAGATATGACTCAGAACTTGCTGGGGCTGGTGGCCTTTGACAATCTGCTGACGATACTGACGTTCGGGATCATGGTAGCTTTCGTCCAGTCATTTGGAAACGAAGCGACTTCTGGGCTGCTACTTGTCGGAATGGTTATCTTTGATATTCTATTAGCCTTTGTCATTGGAATAGTGAGTGGCTTGTTCGTTTCTTACTTTATCCGGAAGAATGCAACCAATGACAAATTAATTGTTCTCTTGCTGTCCGCTTTGCTATTTAACTCCGGGATTGCCGCTGTTCTGGGACTTTCTCCCATTTTGACCAACCTGACTGCCGGTGTGGCCATCTCTAACCTGACATCAAGAAAAATTCTAATTGCTACATTGCTTGACCGTATTGAGCTGCCCATATTCATTTTATTCCTGACCCTTGCCGGTGCGCATCTGGATGTTGCGATTCTCGGTCAAGTCGGATTGATTGGACTGGCATATATTGTCGCACGCTTTCTTGGAAAGTATTTCGGCATTTTTATCTTTTCTTCCTTTACCGGTTTGAATAAAAAAATCCGATACAATATGGGGCTCGGGCTTCTGCCTCATGCGGGTGTCGCTATTGGTCTGGCCAGTATTGCAGAACGTTCGCTGCCGCAAGTGTCCGGGGCCATCACAGGTGTTGTACTGACAGGCGTCGTCGTATTTGAAATTATCGGTCCTCTTCTCCTCGGTAAATCACTGGATAATGTCGGTGAAAGCGGGCAGATGGGGCAAGTGAAACCATCCAATAATTAAATAAATTGATTAGAGTAAGGATGACTGAGGTGCCGTAAATGGAGACTCAGTCATTTTTTATATCCTTTTGTAATATGCAGTGAGTGATAAAAGGAGAATCGACAGAAAACTGGTATACTTATATTAAGAATCGTTTAAGTCGAAAAGGGATAGATACAGCTGTAAATAAGTATTTTTTTGAAAAAGGATGTGGTGAATGTGGGTAAACAGAATACCGTGATTTCAGTCAAGGACGTGTATAAGCGTTACGGAAAGCAGACGGTTCTGGAAGGTATAGATTTGAACATTGTAAGAGGCGAAATATTCGGGCTTTTAGGACCTTCGGGAGCAGGGAAAACGACGCTGGTCAAGCAGCTGGTCGGCCTGGAAGAAGCGACGTCTGGAGAAGTGTATCTCTTTGATGAAAAACAGCCGTCCCTTAATTTAATTGAACAAGTTGGGTATATGGCGCAGTCTGATGCCTTATACACAGAATTGTCTGCACGAGAAAATCTGGAATTTTTTGTTTCTCTTTATAATTTGACTAAACAGGAGCGCCGGGAACGGATTCAAGCCGTCATGAAAGTCGTTGATCTGGAAGCGGCCATGGATAAGATAGTCGCACATTATTCAGGCGGGATGAAACGACGACTCAGTCTGGCCATAGCGATGCTACACGAACCGCGAATCCTGATTCTGGATGAACCGACCGTTGGCATGGATCCGGTGTTAAGAAAAAGTATCTGGGAAAGCTTTAATGCCTTGAAAGAGTCGGGCGTGACCATTGTCGTGACGACACACGTCATGGATGAAGCAGAAAAATGCGACCGTCTGGGGATGATTAGAAACGGAAAGCTGACAGCTGTCGGTACGCCTGATGAGCTAAAAGAAAAAGCCCATGTGACCAATCTGGAATCGGCTTTCCTGAAGTTTGGAGGCGAACAGTATGCGGATTAAAGCACTGGTGATACGGATTTTAAAGCAGTTCAAACGAGACAAGCGAACCATGGCTTTGCTGATAATGGCTCCGATACTGGTTCTTTCCTTACTTTATCTCGTTTTCGGGGGTGACGATTATTCGCCGAGAATTGGTCTGGTTGATTTTCCGGAAGAGCTTGTCGAACAGATTGATTTCTCAGAGGCTGAAGTGACTGACTATGCGGATGAAGAGGCAGCTTATCAGGCTGTTGAAGAGCAGTCCCTTGACGCTTACCTTACTGTTGAAAATAATCAGCCGAGTGTCACGCTCGAAGGGAGCGATCCGGTTATTAATTCCGCTGTTCTGAACTGGATGCAGGAAGCGTTTGAACCCTTGACTGGTGAACGAGCCAGTCAGCTGGATGCAACTTTTATCCATGGACATGAGGATATGCGCCACTTTGACTACTTTGGTCCCGTCCTGTTGGGATTCTTCATATTCTTCTTTGTCTTTCTGATTTCCGGGGTGTCTTTTCTTCGGGAACGCACCCGGGGAACGCTGGAGCGATTGCTGTCAAGTCCTTTGAGGAAATGGGAAATTGTTATGGGCTATGTTATTGGTTTTGGCCTGTTTACTATTGTTCAGGCAACCATCATTTCTACGTATTCCATTTTTGTGCTGGGCATGATGATGGAAGGGAACTATATCTACGTCCTGCTGATTACCCTATTCCTGTCCTTTTCCGCTTTGACGCTAGGGATACTGCTTTCTTCTTTTGCACATAATGAACTGCAGATGATTCAGTTTATTCCCATTGTCATTGTTCCGCAGCTCTTCTTTTCCGGTCTGTTTAATTTAGAAACCATTTCCGACTGGGTAAGCTGGATTGGACCGCTGACTCCTTTATACTATGCAGCCGATGCGTTAAGAAACGTTATGGTCAGAGGGCTCGGTTTCGAGCACATCTACATCCAGTTACTGGTTCTGCTGGGCTTTTCTGTAGTCTTTGTGGTCATGAATATAGTGGTCTTAAGGCAGCATCGGAAAGTATAAGTCAGGTAAGGCAAATTAAATGAGGAAGGCACCTGTCGCAAATGGACAGGTGCCTTTTCAAATTAAAAATGGATTTAGGCAGGAGATAATCATGACTCGTGCGTCAAACAGTTTGCGAAGAACGATTAAACGGTAGATAATCATACTTCAGCTCACATTTTTTTTGCGAAGGATGATTATTCAGATTTAATCATCTTTCATTATTTTTTACCGCTTTGAGAGATGATTAAATAGCCCATAATCATCCTTCATCACTTAAATCTAATATGAACGACGATTAACCTAAAATTCTATTGACAGCTGAACTTTTTATTAAAAAAATCCCTGGCTACCATTGTATTTACAAGCCATTTGGTATAAAGTGAAGAGAGGTATTTTGTGAAACAAATACTGTTTCACGACTTATTATAGAAAGGGTTTTTAACGTATGACGCCAGAAGAATTTCAGTCTGAACTTGAAAAAAGGGACATCCCCGTCACTGAAGATAAAATGCGTCAATTTGAGCGCTATTTGAAACTGCTTCAGGAATGGAACGAAAAAATAAATTTAACCGCAATTACTAAAAGAGAAGAAGTGTACTTGAAACACTTTTATGATTCATTAACAGCAGGACTTTATGTAGATTTTAGCAAAGGGGTCCACAGTCTATGCGACGTAGGCTCAGGTGCTGGGTTTCCTAGTATCCCCCTGAAAATTATCTACCCGGATCTGCAGATTACAATTGTCGATTCACTGAAAAAACGTATCGGCTTTCTTGAAACCGTTGTAAGCGAACTGGGCTTGAGTGGTGTTCATTTGTACCACGACCGGGCAGAAACTTTTGGCCAGAACAAGCAGTTCAGAGGATCATTTGACTTTGTCACAGCCCGTGCGGTTGCACGCATGAGTGTGCTGGCGGAGTTGTGCTTACCGCTTTTAAAACTGAACGGCACCTTCATTGCCATGAAAGCCGCTCATGCACCGGAAGAGCTGAACGAAGCGAAAAAAGCCATCGGCACACTTGGAGGAAAAGTGAGAGACGATATTTCCTTTGAACTTCCAGAAGATGCCGGTGAACGCCACATCATTTTAATCGATAAGAAAAAAGAAACACCGAACAAATACCCGAGAAAACCAGGGACGCCGAACAAGAGTCCACTGGCTTAGAGACACAGAAGAAAGTTTGGAGGAGTAGTATGGCACAGATTATTGCCGTTGCAAACCAGAAAGGTGGCGTCGGAAAAACGACGACCACAGTCAATCTGGGTGCGTCTCTGGCATTCGTCGGCAAGAAAGTTCTGCTGATTGATATGGATGCACAGGGAAATGCCACGAGTGGCCTGGGTGTGCGTAAAGGAGAAGTTGACAAGGACATTTACGATGTTCTAATAAATGAAGAGCCGCTGGAAGATGTTATTATGCAGTCCAGCCGCGATAACTTAAGCATTGTTCCGGCTACCATTCAGCTGGCCGGTGCAGAAGTGGAACTGACCAGTCTGATGGCACGAGAAACTCGCCTGAAGAGTGCAGTGGAAACTGTTGAAGATAACTATGACTATATTCTGATTGACTGCCCGCCGTCACTGGGACATTTGACGATTAATGCTTTCACAGCCAGTGATTCTGTTCTGATTCCGGTTCAGTGTGAGTACTATGCACTGGAAGGCTTGAGTCAGCTATTGAATACGGTCCGTCTGGTACAGAAGCATTTCAACAAAGAGCTCAAAGTTGAAGGGGTGCTGTTAACTATGCTGGATGCCCGTACGAACTTAGGATTTGAAGTGGTCAATGAAGTGAAAAAGTACTTCAGAGAAAAAGTCTATCAGACCATTATTCCGAGAAATATCCGCCTGTCCGAAGCGCCGAGTTACGGAATGTCAATCATTGACTACGATTTAAAATCAAAAGGTGCGGAAGTCTACCAGGAACTAGCGAAGGAAGTGTTGAACAATGGCTAACAAGAAAAAGGGATTAGGCCGTGGAATCGATGCGCTGTTTGATGTTCCTGATTTTGAAGAAGAGGTAAAGAATAACAACGAACAGGTTGAACTGATTGATTTAAATGAAATCCGTCCCAACCCGTATCAGCCGCGCCGTCACTTTGACGAGGAAGCACTGAACGAACTCGCAGCATCCATTCAGATGTCCGGTGTATTGCAGCCGATTATTCTGCGCAAGTCAACGGTCAAAGGATACGAAATCATTGCCGGCGAACGCCGTTTCAGAGCGTCCAAACTGGCAGGCAAGGAAGCCATTCCAGCGATTGTCAGAGAACTGAACGAAGAAGTCATGATGCAGGTCGCTATTTTAGAAAATCTGCAGCGTGAAGATCTGACGTCTCTTGAGGAAGCCGAAGCCTATAATATGATGATGGACAAGCTTTCAATGACACAGGAAATGGTAGCCGAGCGTTTGGGAAAAAGTCGTTCGTATATTGCTAACCACTTACGCCTATTGTCTTTACCTGAAGAAGTGAAAACGCTCGTTCAGGAAGGCAAACTGTCTAACGGACAGGCACGTACACTTTTGGGCCTTAAAGATAAAGCGAAAATCAAGAAGCTGGCTCGCCGCGCTGTGAAGGAAAAACTGACGGTCAGACAGCTGGAGCACCTTGTTGCTGAAGCCAATCAGCAGCCTAAAAAAGATGCGGACAAGAAAAATGCACCGGAAAAATCAGTGGTGATCAGAAAATCAGAAGAGCTGCTGACCGATAAATTCGGCACTAGTGTCGTTATTCGTGAAAAAGGGGAAAAAGGCAAGATAGAAATTGAATATGTCTCCCCGGACGACTTGAACCGCATTTTAGAAGAATTGAATATTGACCTGAACTAATAATAAAACTGAGAAAAGTCGGGAGGAAGTCAAATGGATAAAACCTATGATCTGCATGATGTTGTTGAAATGAAAAAGCCTCATCCGTGTGGAGTCAACCGCTGGGAAATCATTCGTATGGGAGCGGACATCCGCATTCGCTGTACGGGGTGTGACCATTTGGTAATGATGCCTCGTCGCGAGTTCGACCGCAAGATGAAAAAAGTCATCAAGAATTAAATGATTGTGTACTGAGACAAGATAATGAGAAAGAGTCAGGAGAATGAATAAATGCCTTTAACAGCAGGAATTGTAGGACTACCAAATGTGGGGAAATCCACATTATTTAACGCTATTACTAAAGCAGGAGCAGAAGCAGCCAACTACCCCTTTGCGACCATCGACCCAAACGTCGGAATCGTTGAGGTACCGGATGAGCGTCTGGACCGCCTGGCAGAACTAGTCAGCCCGGAGAAAGTCGTACCGACAACCTTTGAATTTACCGATATTGCCGGAATCGTGAAAGGTGCCAGCAAAGGAGAAGGTCTGGGGAATAAATTCCTGGCCAATATCCGTGAAGTGGATGCCATCTGTCACGTGGTCCGCTGCTTTGAAGACGACAACATCACTCACGTTTCCGGTGAGGTCAACCCTGCGGAAGATATTGAAACCATCAATCTGGAATTGGCACTGGCCGACTTGGAAGCAGTAGACAAGCGTATTGATAAAGTCAGAAAACAGGCGAAATCAAAAGATGCGGATGCCGTAGCGATGCTGGCTGTACTTGAAAAAATCAAGCCTGTTCTCGAAGAAGGCAAGCCGGTCCGCGTGCTGGACTTCTCTGATGAAGAGCTGCCGATTCTGCGCTCGCTGTTTTTATTGACGAGCAAGCCAGTTTTATATGTAGCAAATGTAGCGGAAGAAGAGATTGCTGATCCGGAAAGCAACCAGTACCTTCAGACTGTCCGCGAGATTGCGGCAGAAGAAGGCGCGGAAGTGGTCGCTATTTCAGCTGCCATTGAAGAAGAAATTGCCGAACTGGATGATGAAGAAAAAGCGGAATTCCTGGATGATTTGGGTGTAACTGAACCAGGATTGAACAAGCTGATTCGTACATCTTACGATCTCTTAGGACTGGCTACTTTCTTTACAGCTGGACCAAAAGAAGTGCGGGCGTGGACATTCAAAAAAGGAATGAAGGCTCCTCAGACAGCCGGTGTCATTCACACCGATTTCGAACGTGGCTTTATCCGGGCAGAAACCATCTCATTTGAAGACTACGATGAGCTGGGCAGCGAAAAAGCGGCGCGTGAAGCCGGTAAATTAAGAGCAGAAGGAAAAGAGTATCTAGTTAAAGACGGCGACGTCATTCTTTTCCGTTTCAATGTGTAAGAAAGAGAGGAACCTTAACGTATGGCGAAAAAGAAGGATACCGTTGAACAGGAACCACAAGTAACGGTAGCAGACAAGAAAAAAGAAAATGATGCGTTATTTGAACAACTAACGAATAAAAACAAAGACTATATGGTGAAGTTGAACCGTAAGCTCGAAGATTCCAACATGCCTGAAGACAATAAGATTCTTGTTTTCAATGACATGCTGAAAAACATCGTGGCGGAACAGCCCAACCACATCACTGCACGTAAACTCTACGGCACCGTAACCGACCAGGCCCGTTTTCTGATCGATAATAATCAGGGCGAACAGGTCAAACCGGTTAAGCGCTCGGAAACGTGGAAAATCTATATGGACGGCGCACTGCTTCTTGGAGGTATATTTGCGGTCATCACTGGTATTTCTTATGTATTCGGTGACCAGCAAGCGGGACTAGGATTAATTACCATGATTCTGAACTTCCTGCTGGGTGGACTGGCTGTTATGATTATCACGAAATACGCACCGCAGCCGGGTGTGAAAGGCGGCTTTATCAAGTATATTGTCGCTACGACACTGACGATGCTGGTATGGATTCTTTTGATGGCCTTCGGTACGGCACTCATTCCGCAGGCACTGAACCCACTCATTCCGGGCTCAATCACACTGGTCATCGGTATACTGGCCTTTGCCGCGAAATGGTACTTGAAGAAGAAACTGAATATTCAAGGGACACTGATTTAAAGAAATTAGGACCTCTCCCGTTTATGTCTTTGGACATAAACGGGAGAGGTTTTTCGTATTATTTGAAAAAATGAATCCTGTTCGGCAGACTCAGCGAAGGATTTCGGTGAGTCTGCTTAAGTAGGGGTCGGTTGGGGATGGTCGTTTAGCTAATCGTCCTGAGTTAACCGAAGAAGCCTGTTGTTTGGTACACTCAAGAAGGAAAAGGTTTGGGCATGCCAAACCTTACCTCATTTGGGTTAACCCAAACCTCAAAATATTTGAGTTAACCGAAGTACAGACAAGTATGGCAGACTCCACGAGGTAGACCCTTTGACTTTACCCAAGGACACACGTCTTTGGTAAACCGGGCATAATGTTCCGTTTGAGTTAACCGAAGAAGCTCCATCTTAGGCAAACTCAACTGCCTGAGAGCAGAAAACAGGTCGAAGAGACACATAATTTGCTTTTAAACTAGCTGGCTAAAAGATAAGAAGGATATTTTTCTGCCGAAAAATACAAGCATGAGATAAAAACACATCGCTTAGTGTCTTCAGAAAGAAAAAATTTATCTAGCAGTCGCAATCTGTTTCTTTATTATGATACAATGATAAAGGAGTAATGAGAGTGTTCTCATAAATAGATATGGAGGAATTTTTTATGACAGAAAATACCACGACACAGTTGATTCAGGAAGTCGTTGACCACGTTGTCGATGAAGATAAAGAAGCTTTAAAAAAATGGGGAGACAAGCGTGACCAGCTTGTTCAGATGGGTGGCGACCAGTTGAAAGGCATCGATAAAGTCATTTCAAGTGACTTGCGCATCATTAAAGATGACGGGTCCATCGGTACTTATCCGGCATTCCGTGTGCAGCACAACAATGCCTGCGGTTACTATAAGGGCGGCATCCGATTCAGTACAGGCGTCAATCAGGATGAGGTTAAAACGCTGGCGATGCTGATGACGCTGAAAAATGCCTTACATGATTTACCTTATGGTGGCGGAAAAGGCGGCGTACATATTGATGTCCGCAAGCATTCCAAAAGAGAACTCAAAGAAGTCAGCAAAGCCTTTGTACGCATGCTGCAGAATCAGATTGGGCCGTACAAAGATATTCCGGCACCGGATGTGGGGACTGGCGAGCAGATGATGGACTGGATGACAGAAGAATTCAAGCAGCTTCATCCAAATCAGCCATTTATCAATACCTTTACTGGTAAAAGCATTGCCAACGGCGGAACGAAAGGGCGTTCAGAGTCCACGGGTATTGGTACATTCTTGAGCTACTACTATCTGGTGGAAGCGGTCATGAATGGCAGTCTGTCAGTCAAGGATAAACACGCTGACAAAATCGACGCGTTAAAAGAAATTGGTGAAAAAGAAGATGTGAAAGTTGCTGTTCAAGGATTTGGTAATCTCAGCCGGGCAGCAGCCATCGAAGCCGCGAACAGCGAGAAGAAACATACGGTGATAGCTGTATCGGATAGCCGCTCAACGGTTTATAATGAAAGTGGACTGGATGTTGAAAAACTGGCGCCATTTAAAGAAGACAATGATCGTCTGCCGAATGAAGAAGAATTAAAGGAAATGGGTCTGGAAGGGGAAGTCCTTGATCCGAATGCCGTTCTGACACTCGACTGTGACGTCCTGATTTTGGGTGCTATTGAAGACCAGATTACTGCTGACAACCAGAAAGACATTAAAGCGACAGTCTTAGTTGAAGGAGCAAACGGCCCAATCAATCAGGAAGCCGATAGTTACCTTGAATCTGAAGGGAAAATCATTATTCCAGATGTCCTCGCGAATGCCGGTGGCGTAACGGTGTCTTACCTTGAGTGGGTTCAGGGCTTTACCAATGATGCAAAATCAAAAGAAGTTATTTTAAATGATATGAGTGACCGCATGCAGAATGTCAGCTACCGCGTCTATAATGCGTACTTCTCTTCTGAAAGTGACGTGACGATGCGTTTCTTATGCTACAAACTGGCCTTCCTGCGAGTGATTGATTTGATGAAACGTTCTGGAAAAATTATGTAAACAGGAGACGTTCATATGAAAAAACTTTTATTAACCGGTACAGCCGGTCGAATCGGATCACGTTTAATAGAAGAATTAATCCATGATTATGACCTGACGCTAGCAGAAAAAGACGTGTCGGCATTGAAGGAATGGAAAGATAAGGGGTGCCAACTAAGAGCATGCGATATCACTCATTTCGAAGAGTGTCTGGAGGTTTGTGAGGGAATGGATACGGTCATTCACCTGGCTGGCAACCCTTCACCCACTGCGGACTACGAGGAAGTGAAATCGGTCAATATGGACGGGACCTATCACATGATGCAGGCTGCCTCGGATCAGAGGTGCAAGCGTCTGATTTTCGCCAGCAGTATTCACACCGTCAAAGCCTACCCCAAAGATGAACAAGTTAAAACGGACAGCCCATTAAGACCACTGGATATTTACGGGGTAAGCAAGGCTTTTGGGGAAGCGATGGGCAACTACTTTGCCTATCAGAAAGGTCTGGAAGTCATAGCCATCCGAATTGGCGGACACCGTTCGATTGAAATGATGACGGAAAGAGGAGAGCAGCCGGACAGCTATCAGCGCAGTTCCTACCTCAGTGTCCGTGATATGAACCAGCTGATTAAATGCTGTGTTGAAACAGAACTGGACCGACCTTTTGAAATAGTACACGGCATTTCAAACAACACTTTCAAGTTTCTCGATTTATCCGATACGAAGAAAAAGATGGGCTATCAGCCGGAAGATAATGGTTTTGATTTATGAGAGGCTTTCCAAAGTTGAAGTGAAAATAAAAAAAGAAAAAGCCGTGCTGTCAGTTGGAATGAGTGTTCTCCAGTTTCAGCAGGGCTTTTTTCATGTCCAGTCCACCGCGAAAGGCTCTGGGCTTTCCTGTTTTGGGAACGACTCTGTGACAGGGCTGGATGATTAGCAGGGGATTTTTTCCTACCGCAGACCCCACCGATCGGGCAGCTTTTGGAGATAATCCGCTGCGCTCAGCCAGTTCACCATAAGTGACCGTCTGTCCATAAGGGATGGTCGCCAGGTTGTTCCACACGTTTTTCTGAAAAGGCGTGCCATACTGAACTACCGGCAGCTTAAGATTAGTTACTTCACCGGCTAAATATGACTGAAAGGCAGCAGCATAGGGCTTCAATGCCTCTTCGTCATAGACAGCCCTGGAGTGCGGAATAGTGGCGGCAATCCAACTCAGGCATTCCTCTTTTGAAGGAGGCATGGAGCCGACAAAACACAAGCCCTCCTCAGTGGCGGCAATATAAAAAGACCAGTTCTGATAAGTGCTGAGTGAGTATGCAACAATTGTTTCCATCATTCATTTCCTTTCTGAGCAAAGCGTTCATCCGATCATGTATAGAAAAACCGCAGTCTACATCCACGAGAATTGTTGTCTCTGACTCTTAGAGAGAACACTTGCATGGACAGTCTGCGGTCATTAACTGCTGTATTTTAAACTTCCTGCGTCTGCTTTAAAGCCTGCTTAACTTTATGCATGACTAAGGCTTGGTCTCCCGGACGTTCCAAGTTGATTTCATCGATATCAATGACTAAGGTCGGGCTCTTGTCGTAAGAAGCAAACCAGTCATCGTAGCGGCCATGAAGTTTTTCATAGTAAGCCATCAATTCAGGGTTGTCTTCTACCTGTTCAAATGGACGCCCACGTTTCTGGATACGCTCCAGATGGGTTTCAAGTGAGCCTCTTAAGTAAATCAATAGGTCAGGACCCTTTTTCGGCATACCTTCGATTTCTTCCATCATGTTATCCAGCAGATCAGTGTATAAAGACATTTCTGCTTCGCTCATGTTTCCCTGTTCGTAGTTGATGCGTGTGAATAAGGCATCTTCATAAATTGAACGGTCAAGGACATTGTGGCGGTGAACTAACGCTTGTTTGATGCTTCTAAAACGCGTGTTTAAAAAGAAAATTTGTAATGAAAACGCCCAGCGTTTTGGATTGTCGTAAAACTTCTCCAAAATGGCATTGTCTTTAACTTGCTCATAAAAGGCTTCACTTCTTAATTCTTCTGAGATTAGAGTGGTATACGTACTTTTACCAGCTCCAATCATCCCTGCTAAAACTATCACAGACATTGGGTCTCCTTCCAACTCATTCATTATTTTTCGTCTTTTCTATCATACCATAGAAACCACTTGGTAAAAATAACGACTTTAGAGAGCGGCCAATCAGTCTGAAATTATGTGACTATCTGCCTTATTTTAGAGAAATACATACTAACAGACAATAATTGATGCAGATCAATTTGTTTAAAATGCGTATTATTTATAATGACTATAATCGGAAAGGTATTGAACAATCTGTTTATTGTAGTTATTCTAATCTGGTTGGTATTCTTCTTTTTAGCTTAACGACTGATTTAAAAGGTTTTTTTATAAGAAGAGTGTTAATAGTTGATTTACACTTGCGACATGCTATTCTTGGATTATAATGAGTTTAAATAAATGAGGAGGAAAGGCAATGGAAATAGATTACAAAGATCACGGCAAGAAACCGTATATTATCAATATCGAGAAGGCGACAGTGGATAACAGTAATTACCGGACGACCATCTGGACGGGTGAAAAGCTTCAGGTCACCGTGATGGCAATAGAGCCAGGAGACGACATTGGTCTGGAAGTTCATGAAGGCATAGATCAGTTTATCCGTATTGAAGAAGGTCAGGGCGTCTGCAAGATGGGGCCTTCTAAGGATAACTTGAACGTTGAAGAAAAAGTTGCAGATGATGATGCTGTTTTTGTACCGGCTGATATGTGGCATAACATCGAAAATACTGGTGACAAGCCGCTTAAACTTTATACCATTTATGCCGGACCAGACCATGTGGAAGGCACCGTTCATCCGACTCATGAAGATGCGGAAAATGACCCGAACGAACATTAAATAAAGAAAAAGTTCCCAGGACATTAATCCGGGAACTTTTTTAATGCGTTAAACCAGGGTATTGAACAATGTAGAGAGCCCGAGCAGGAAAATAAGCCAGAGGACATATTTTCTAAAGCGTTCGGTATCGATTTTTGAATACAGGAAATTGCCAATCAAAATAGCGAGTACAATAACCGGCAAGGCAAAAAGGTAGTAGATGCCCAGTTCCCGAGACCAGAAGCCACTGAGGAAGTGACTGAAGATTATCATCGAGCTTGAAATGAAAAAATGAGCCTGTAGGTTATCTTTAAAGGCATTCGGCGCCCAGTTTCGCATGGTACCGTAAAGCACAATGGGGATGCCATTCATGTTGTAGGCACTTCCCAGCATGCCGGATAAAAAGCCGAAAGGAAGGGTCGGAGACTTTTTCTGAAAGCGGACGTACATGCGGGCCAGGCTTTGTGGAGAACTGAACAGGGCATAGATCGCATACACCAGTAAGAGTGATCCTAAAGTAAGGTTAACCCAGTAGGAAGCAACGAACTGTACAAGAAAGAGCCCGAAAGGAATACCAATAAGTGTTGAAAGAGACAGCCATTTTAAAATGGACTTGTCCAAATGCTTCCAGCTGGAAAAAACCGACAGAAGAGCCACTGTAAAGCCGACCAGACCGACCAGTGCAACGGCATCGGAAAAAGGAATGGAGAGCAAGGCTAAAAGCGGCATGCTGACTACCGAATCGCCGAAGCCAAAAGTTGACCGCATCAAAGAACCGAGAAAGACAGCCCCGACAACCAGTATAATGATGGAACTATCCATGTAAGAATCCTCCTGAAAAACTGAAATTGACTGCCATCAATTTTAATATGCTATGATGGTGGTAGAATAAGCATAACATAATTATTTACCGAGTAGAGGTTGAGCAAATGACTTTGTAAATAGAGGAGATGAGCTTGTGGAATATAAAGAGCCTAGACAAAATCAGTCCTGCAATCACTCAGATAAAGCCTGCGTCTCACTTGTTCCAATTTTTAATCATCTGGATACGGAACAAATGAATGAAGTCATGGAAACTGTCGAGTCGAAAGCATACGATAAAGGTGAATTAGTCTATCAGGCCGGTGAGCCGTCAAATGTTCTGACAATCGTTAACAGAGGCAGTCTGCGCATTTACAGGCTCTCGGAAACTGGCAAGGAACAGCTCGTCCGAGTGTTGAAACCTGGAGACTTTACCGGCGAACTGGCCTTGTTTAACGAAACAGAGCACGAACACTTTGCTGAAGCGATGCAGCCGACATCAATCTGTCAAATTAAACGGGAGGATCTGCAGTCCCTTCTGGTCAAATACCCGACTATTTCATTGAAGATACTTCAGGAATTATCAAGTCGTCTGGATCAGAGCGAGCAGCAGGTGACACGCTTTACAACCGAATCAACAGAACAGCGCCTGGCCTTGTATCTGGCTGATTTATCCATCCAGGCTGATGACCATCACATTGTGAAGCTGCCCTTAGCTAAAAAGGATTTGGCATCCTATATTGGCACAACTCCAGAAACGGTCAGCCGAAAACTGCTGGATCTCGAAGAAAAACAGCTGATTAAACGTCTGAGTGGCTCGCGTATTCAACTGCTTGATGAAGACGGCCTGCTTTTTTTAGATTAATAATGAGAGTCCAATTGTCTTGCCTCCGCCCACTCCTTGGGTTGGGGCGTTTTTTGTAGACTTTCAGGCAGTCTTGATGGGCGTCAATTTTTATCTACTTTAAATGAGCTACAGTAGGGATAGAGATAAGAAGAATCGTAAAGGAGAGGAATAACATGAATAAAGCAGTTTTGACATTGGAAACATTATCGTGCCCGAGTTGTATGCAGAAAATTGAACAGGCATTAAAAGGCATAGAAGGTGTCCAGAATGACACGATAAAGGTTCTCTTTAATTCAAGCAAGGCGAAAGCAGTCTTCGATTCCAGTCAGACATCGATAGAAATAATTGAAAAAGTAATCGAAGATCTCGGCTACCCTGTGATCAAATCAACAGTAAAACCGGCATGAATGAAAATGAAGGAGAGACTACAGTGACACTATTTAATGACTTGGCAGAAAGTTACACGCCAAAACTGGAACTCTATACGCTCCCTGTGACCCGTGCGCATGGCAAAAGGCATCCGGAAGTCTTTGCCGTTCATGAGCTGTTTCAGGAACTGAATGAAATGCGGAAAGAATCTGTAGCGTTAAATGCAGAGTATGGTCGGATATTCAAAGAGCTTCGTGAAGTAACAAAGAACTACTCTATACCAGCAGATGCCTGTGAAACTTACGAAGCCGTATATGTGATGCTTCAGGAAATGGATGAGGCGCATCAGCAGCAGAAAAACTGAACAGCTATTTGAGCATGAAAAGCCCAGTCTTTTCATGCTCTTAATTTTACCCACCGTTCCTTTTAGTTTTTGCAGGGACAGATAGTCAGTGTGTAAAAGAGGCAAATTCTGGCGCGCCAGAATTATCCTTACTAAATAGCTTTTGTCGGTGATTATCTCAACTCATGAAAGCAGAGATGACTCAGTTGGCCTAAAAACTCTAGATAAGCCCAACCCAAAAATAAAGAGGCGAATGAGTTAGTGTAATCTAGAGATATTAAGATGATGAATTGACTTCAGTCAATTCTTTCCTCCTTCAAACCTTATAGACTAAATGTAGATAACAATTGAGATTATAGGAGGAGAAATTATGCAGAACTTAATTTTAAGTAGTAAAAAAACCATTACGTTCATTAGTGGGCTACTGATTATTGTAGGCTTCTTCAGTCGGTTCGCGTTAGGCAACCTGACGATGTTTGAAGGCAGCCTCATCATTGCTTCGGTAATCGGCATCCTACCGATTTCCATACAGGCCTACCAGGCTATGAAAGTTAAAGTAATCAGCATTGATGTACTGGTAACCATAGCTGTCATTGGGGCCTTTCTGATTCAGAACTTTGAAGAGTCGGCGATTGTCACGTTTCTGTTTCTGTTCGGCCATTTTTTGGAGCAGCGGACATTGAATCAGACCCGTTCGGCCATTAAAGAACTGACTGAAATGGCTCCTGAAAGTGCTTTGGTACAGACGGATGCAGGAGAGTTTGAACAAAGGGACATTGATGAAGTCGAAGAAGGTGACATCCTGCTGGTGAAAACAGGTGCGAAGATTCCTGTGGATGGGACGGTTTTAACCGGTGGTGGGCACATTAATGAGGCCAGCATAACCGGCGAGTCCGTGCCTGTTAACAAAGAGGTGGGGACGACGGTCTTTGCCGGCACGATTCTCGAGAATGGCACCCTTCAGATGCGGGCAGACCGGGTGGGAGAAGACACGACTTTTGGAAAAATAATTGAATTAGTTGAAGAAGCGCAGGATTCCAAATCAGAAGCGGAGCGTTTTATTGACCGCTTTTCAAAATATTATACCCCTGCCGTCCTCGTATTATCCCTTATTGTCTGGCTCGTGAGTCAGAACGTGGAACTGGCCATTACTATTCTGGTCCTCGGTTGTCCGGGAGCGCTTGTTATTGGTGTGCCGGTTTCAAACGTAGCGGGAATTGGGAATGGCGCCAGAAATGGCGTGCTGTTAAAAGGAAGTGAAGTCATACATGACTTTAGTCGGGTCGATACGATTGTGTTTGATAAAACAGGTACATTAACTGCTGGAAATCCAACTGTAGCAGAAGTAGAAGTGTATGCGGATGAGAGAAACAAGGCATTCAGTTATCTGTTAAGTGTCGAAAAGGAATCGGATCATCCTTTGGCTAAAGCCGTAGCGGACTATTTGAAAGGCGAGGATAGTTATTTTGTGGAAGAAACAGAAGTAGTTAAAGGTGGCGGTATAACGGCAATGGTCGAGGGTCACCAGATAGCGATTGGAAATGTCAGCCTGATGGCAAAAGAAGGCGTTAAACTGGATGAGAACGTGTTAGAAGATGTGCGTCGGTTTGAACATAACGGAAACTCACTTATTTTAACGGCTATTGATAAAAAAGTGGCCATTCTGATGGGCATTCGCGACCAGGTTCGAACCGGAGTGAAAGAGAATCTTGATGAGCTGAAGCGCTTGGGCGTTAAACGCTTAGTCGTTCTGTCGGGTGATAACCAGGGAACGGTGGATAAGGTTGCCGGGGATCTACAATTGACGGAAGCACACGGTCATATGCTACCGGAGGACAAATCGGCTTATATCAAAAAGCTGCAAGATGAAGGTCAGATTGTTGCCTTTGTCGGTGATGGAGTCAATGATAGCCCCTCCCTCGCATTAGCTGATATAGGGATAGCTATGGGCAGCGGAACAGACGTCGCCATCGAAACCTCCGATGTTGTTCTGATGAATTCAGACTTCAGCTATCTGCCGCACGCTCTAGGATTGACAAAAGCAACCGCAGCCAATATGGTTCAGAACATTGTGATAGCAGTAGGAGTCGTGCTGTTTCTGCTAGCCGGTGTATTTTTCAGTGACTGGATGAACATGTCTATCGGTATGCTGGTTCATGAAGCCAGTATTCTCGTTGTCATCTTTAACGGAATGCGACTATTGAAATACCGTTCACGAAAAAAGGGAAGCCCCTCAAAAACCTTAAAAGTGAAACCAGCGTGATTAGCAGTTAAATAAAAAAAGGTTCGAGCACTCTTTAGCTGCTCGAACCTTTTTTTATCAAATCTATTTTTTTCCAAGGCAGTTACAGCTTCTCCCTACCGGTATGCTTACTCTTTTTTGTGGTGTAAAGATAGGACTCCACACCAGTCACAAGTAGCAGCGCAGCTATGACCGCATAACCCCCCTACGTGCTCGCCAAAAAAGGAAATGGTAATTGCTGGAATCATTATGATGAGAAACAGTCTCCAAAATTTGAGCATCATAAATTTTACGCTCCTTCTTAATAATCATAATCTGACTAAGTAATTAGGTTTATAAAAGCAACCTAACAGAAAAATAAGGATACTGTCAAAGGTCATCAAATTCTTTCCCTAAATAATAGAGCCTTCTAAAAAGCCTAGCCGGTCACAAAGGCTTCATACTTTTACAACTGTTTATTCGAATGTGAACGGTTGACGTCAGCCACGAAAATATGTAAGATGATATAGAGATAACCCCCAGGGGTATATTTAACTATTGAAAGTCATAGGGAGTCGTTAGCTTGAATACTATAATTGCAAATCCAATGTTCAGTTCCATCGTGGTTCTGATAGTCGGTAGTCTTGTGTGGCTAGGACTGGCTGATGGCGGAATGAAGGAAAAGAAAGCATTACTGTCTATTTTTATGGATATGGTGTTCTACTTTGTCATCCTGCTTTTCGCTTTTAATGCTGTTCTGAATTTAAGTGAAATAATCCAAGTACCTTATAGGGTATTACTGTTTTCATCCAATATCGTCTGGCTGGCTACTGCTTCAGTTGGTATGTACGGCGTAATTAAATATGGCAAACAACTCTGGGAGAAACCTGATCAGACAAAGAGCGTGAGTGTACTGTTTCTAATCATCGGGCTGGTCAATCATCTTTATGTCTATTTCCTGTATTCGTCACCGTATTCACTAAGGTTTATCGGCTTGTTCGCTGTCACGCTGATATTAATCAGTTTCACGCGCATTCATACAAAAGTGAACCCGTTGCTGACTTTTCTGGCATTTGGACTGCTGCATGCGCTACTGATGGGAAGCCGGGCCATTATCTACTTTAACTTTACATTCAATGCCTTACCGTTGATCGCTTTATTCATCATACTTAGCGGAGGACTATTTTATCAGAGGAGGACGAGCTTATCACAACCGAAATAACTGCCTTGATGGCACTGGCTGCTGGAGCTTTGTCATTTCTCTCACCGTGCACACTGCCGCTTTTGCCCCTGTACTTATCGTATATTACCGGTAAAAGTGTAAAAGAGGTCAAAGAAAATAATTCGAAAGCATTTAAAAAGAGTGTGATGATTCATTCCATCTTTTTCCTGATTGGGGTGTCGACCGTATATGTCAGTTTAGGTTTGAGTATTACTTATCTAGGTGAATTTTTCACCTCATTGATGACCGGTTCAACTAGCGTATTTCTGCAAAGAATAGCGGGACTGCTCATTGTCGTAATGGGACTGGCTACAGCTGAGTGGCTGCATATTCCGGCTCTTTTGAAAGATACCCGAAAGATGAACGAGAAAAAATCAACCAGTTTACTGTCCAGTTTTTTCATTGGGCTGGGCTTCGCAGCTGGATGGACCCCGTGTATCGGTCCAATTTTCTCATCAATCTTACTGATAGGCATATCTACCGGCTCACCACCGGCCATTTACTTGACGCTTTACATTATCGGTTTTGCGCTGCCGTTTCTGCTGGTCTCATTTTTCATCGGGAAAATGGATGCCATTATGAAGCACAGCCGTAAATTGATGAAGGTTGGGGGCATATTGATGATTGTCATGGGCATTCTGCTGTTTACAGGTGCTCTTGAATCCTTATCGGAAACACTGGCTCAATGGCTGCAGGGAACACCGTTTGAATTATTAGGATAACTACATGAGGAGTTTTAATTATGGTAAAAAAAGGAATGTGGGCACTGATAGCCTTAGTGCTGGCTTTTGTCGTCTATGATTTTGTCTCGGGATTAAACCGCGAACAGCAAGTTCGTGAACAGGCAGGCATCCAGGTTCAGGAAGAGTTTGAAGACGAATCGGTTGATCTGACGGATGAAGAACTGGAAGCACGGCTTGACGAGCTGGAGAGTGATGTAATCAATACAACATCAGAAGCCGGTGTCGAATACGGCTTGCGTGCCGGAAATACTGCCTACGATTTCCAGCTGGAAGATATGGATGGCAACACGGTCAACCTGTCGGACTTTAGAGGTCAGAAAGTTTTCCTGAATTTCTGGGCCAGCTGGTGTCCGCCTTGCCGAGTGGAAATGCCGCATCTGCAGGAGTTTCATGAAGAAAATGACGATGTAGTCGTTTTAGGTGTGAACGTCATGTCTTCCGAAAGCAACTCGGAAAATGCCGGTAATTTTGTGGATGAGCTGGGACTGACTTTCCCAAACGTCTACGGCGTGGACGAAGTGGTTGATCTGTTTCTAGTCGAATCACTCCCGACTTCTTATTTCATTGGCAGTGATGGCACAGTCTACGAACGTGTCGTAGGACCGGTGACTAAAGACATTCTGGAAGCACGTTTCTCACTGATTGATTAACAAAACGAAGAGTATTCAACCTTCTTTCTTCACGGAAAGAAGGTTTTTTGTCGTCTTTATAAGGAAACGAGGTGTGTTCGGTAGACTGGTGGATACAGAGTTCTTGAGTAAGCCGAAGAGAGGGTTGGTTCAGCAAAGTGGGACTGGCTAACCTGGTGAGAATACCGAAGTAGGGGTCACTTGAGCAAAGTGGAAACTCACCCTGAGCTGAGTTAACCGAAAAAATCAATATACGGTAAACTCATGAGCTATACCAGTATGAGATTACCGAAGATAAGAGAACTTCGGTAAGGTGGGGAATGAGGTCTCTTGGAGCTTACCGAAGAGGTGGTCAGTTCGGTAAAGTGGAACCGAAGCACCAGTTGAGCTGACCGAAATAAAAGGAACTTGAGCAAAGTGGAAACTCAGCCAACGCTGAGTTAACCGAATAAGACCTTGAACGCTTGAAAAGACAAAAAAGTTGATGCTGATAGGAGAATTTTTTTGCATAGTCCGTTTTGTTAGAGAAAAACACAGGATAATGATAGATTGAATATAAAGATATTATCGGAGGTGGTCTTGGAGTTATTCTTTATGTATTAAGTAGATGCAGACCGACTATATAGGAGGGAACTATTTAATGTCAACTAACAAAGTAGCAGTCATTACAGGTGGAGCTCAAGGATTAGGTAAAGGAATAGCACAACGACTCGCAGCAGACGGCTTTTCAATCGTGATAAGTGATATGGATAAGGATGCGTTGGAAAAGGCAAAAGAAGAATTCTCAGGAAACGATGTATCAATCGAAACTTTTGAAGGCAATGTTTCCAAACTAGACGATCAAGAAGCTCTCGTCAAGCATGCCGTCGATAAATTCGGGCAAGTAGATGTCTTTATCAATAACGCTGGAATCGAAGGAGAAGTGGCTCCCATTACAGAGGTCAAGCCGGATAGTGTCGATTCTGTACTCGATGTCAACGTAAAAGGCGTTATCTACGGCATTCAAGCAGCTGCCAATCAGATGAAAAAACAAGGCAATGGCGGAAAAATTATTAACGCCTGCAGTATTGCTGGACAGGAAGGGTTCGAAATGCTTTCGCCCTATACCGCTTCAAAATTTGCGGTGAAAGGTCTGACTCAGGCAGCCGCAAAAGAGCTGGCTCCGGACAAAATTACCGTCAATGCCTACTGCCCGGGAATTGCCGGCACGTCCATGTGGGACAGACTGGATGAAAAAATGATGGAGCACATGGGAACTGAAAAGGGAGAAGCCTTTGAACAGTATTCTCAGGAAATCGCACTAGGCCGAACCCAAGAACCGGAAGATGTGGCAAACCTGGTCGCTTTCCTTGCATCAAAAGATTCCGACTATATCACTGGACAATCTATCATCTCAGACGGCGGAATGGTATACAGATAAAACAAATAAGATTTACTGCAGCAGGAAGATATATTCTTCCTGCTGTTTTTTTACATATTTATGAATTATTCAAAAGAGGTTGTAGACACTTGGCAAACTTTAGTCAAAAAGTAAAACGCATTCATGTTATCCAGTGCACAAACTCTCTTTAAAAATAACTGTTTTTCCTATAAAATAAAGCCGAATAGCAAGAAGGAGGCGCACCTCGTGAAACAGTTAAAGCAGTTATTTTGGATTCTTTTATTTTCATTTATAGGCGAATTTTTATCGATGATTAGCCCTGTGGCCATTCCGGGAAGTGTGATTGGCATGGTACTGTTGTTTGTCGCTCTGCATTTTAAATGGGTCAAGATGGTTCAGGTCGAAGAAGTCGGTACCTGGCTGACAGATAATATGGCCATTTTCTTCGTACCCGCTGGTGTTGGACTGATGACGAATTTCGATATTCTAGGAGATATCTGGTGGCAGCTCTTGGTGACGATACTCATAACAACCACCTTGATGATTGCTTTTGTGGCACTAATCGTTCAATGGCTTAAAAGGCGAACGGATAAAAAAGATCAGCAGATCGCAACTTCGAAGGAGACGATTTAGTATGCTCGAAAATTTTTCAGCCAACCCGTATTTTGGCTTGTTTCTGACGTTCTTCTTCTTTCTGGTAGGGACACTTTTTCACAGAAGATGGCCGTCAAATCCGATGTTCAACCCGCTGGTCTTTTCCATTACCAGTATCATTATTTTATTGATAGTGACAGATTTATCCTACAACAACTACAATGAAGGCGGACGGTTCATTAATTTCTGGATTACCCCGGCGACGGTCGCTCTGGCCATTAAACTAGAGAAAAACTTTGTCTACTTAAAAAAATACTACACAGCTATTCTGGCTGGCATCGCGCTTGGCGTCTTGTTCCATACGGTGATTCTTGTATCAGTCAGCGTTCTGTTTCAGTTTAATCAGGAACTCGTCGCAACGCTTTTCCCGAAATCCATCACAACAGCGATTGCTCTAGGGGTCTCGGAATCGCTCGGCGGCATCGTTTCACTGACGGTGGCCATCGTCGTATTCACAGGTGTGCTGGGAACGGTCGTCGGCCCGCCAATTTTTGCATTATTTAAAATCACTGACCCGGTCGCTCAGGGAGTGGCTTTAGGATCAGGCTCGCATGCGATGGGAACCGCCAAAGCCATTGAGCTGGGTGATGTTCAAGCGGCGATGTCAGGCTTGTCCATTATTCTTACCGGTATAGCGGTTGTTATCCTGGCACCTCTTGTCATGCCGCTGGTCAGTCTGCTGTTATAATGTAGGCATTTACTATAAAAAAAGCGTTCAAGTGTTGAAGAATTCTATATAAAATGGTAATATGATAATAAGTTCACAAGATAATTGGTCTGGAAAAGAGTACAGGCTGTCGATAATTAAATACGAAAGCTTTGATTAAGAGAGTGTTTAATCATTGTGATCTGAACAGGCGGTGAACGCACGTAAAGGTTCATGCAGCCGGGCTGCTTATTGCGGCAGCAGACTATGTCAGTTAAGGGCATATCTGTGGGACAGTTAATTCTGTTCTACGGGTATGCCCTTTTTAGTATAATAAAGGTAACAGGAGGAGATAGAACTTTCTCATATAATAATTTAAACAGACAGTATCCTAACAAATGAAAGAAGGTATCGATATGAAAAACTACTTAATAAAAAGCAGACGAGGACAGTTTCTGGTTTTCGGTATTCTGTTTACGGTAGCCGGCTTTCTAGCCGCTATTTTGGGACAGGAAATCAGCAGGTGGCTATACTACGTGGCCATATTTTTCCTGGGCTTTTATGCATCAAAAAAGGCAGTGGTGGAAACAGTCAAAAATAAATCACCCAACGTCGACTTACTGATGATTCTGGCTGCAGTGGGAGCAGTCATCATCAATTTTGAATCAGAAGGGGCGGCCTTGCTGCTGATTTTTGCCACAGCAGAAGTTCTCGAAGATTACGCGACAAGTAAATCCACCAGTGCGATATCTGAACTGATGGCGCAAGTGCCGGATACTGCACAGGTTTTGAAAGAAAATGGTGAGGTCGTTACTGTTGCCACTGAAAAACTGCAGATTGGAGATACCGTTGTTGTATCCAAAGGTGAACAGATTCCGATTGACGGAGTGATTGACCGCACATCTATCATCAATGAAGCGACACTTACTGGGGAGTCCATTCCGGTCGAGAAAAAAGCCAGTGAGGAAGCCTTTGCCGGGACGCTCAATGAAGGCAACGTTTTTTACCTGGAAGTTACTAAAGCCAGTGATGAGACGGTCTTTTCAAACATTATTAGAATGGTGGAAGAAGCCCAGGGCAGGCCGTCACGCATTTCAAAATTCATTGACCGGATTGAAAGCAAGTATGTCATTTCAGTCCTTTTACTGGTGCCAATATTCATCGTATTCATGTACGCGGTTCTTTCACTGCCATTTCAGGAAGCTTTTTACCGTGGCATGGTCTTCTTGACGGTTGCCAGCCCCTGCGCGCTCGTAGCTTCAGCAACACCCGCTACGTTAAGTGCCATCAGTAATGGTGCAAAAAATGGGATTCTTTTTAAAGGCGGCGCAGCCATGGAAGCACTCAGTACAATGGAAACACTCTACACAGACAAAACCGGGACACTCACATACGGTGAGTTTAGAGTGGATGATTACAGCCTGCCGGAAGCTGTTCTTAAGGAAGTCATTTATATGGAACAGCAGTCGAGTCATCCGATTGCTCAGGCGATAGTCAACGCTTTTAAAACAGTGGATTTAAGTTCGGTCAATCAGAATGAATCAGTCGATGAAATTGCCGGATCGGGTATTCAAAAAGGAAACATTCGCGTAGGCAAGCCCAAAGCCTTTAAAAAGTATCAGAAGTACGATCAGTTTACACAGTATTTTGAAAAAGGAAACACCACTATTCTTGTAGCAGAAGAAGACAGAGTAGTCGGCTACTTTTCCCTGAGTGATCAGGTGCGCATGCAGGCAGCTGAAGTAGTGGATGAGTTTCAAAAAGAAGGCATCAAAGTAACGCTTCTGACAGGGGACAATGAAGAGGTCGCTAAAAAAGTGGCGCAGGCCGTCGGGGTCGATCAGTATTTTGCGGCGATGCTGCCGGAAGATAAAATCACTTTTGTAAAAGACAGTCAGGAAAAAGGAGAAGTTGTGGGCATGATTGGTGACGGCATTAATGACGCGCCGGCCCTGGCCAATGCGGATATCGGGATTGCCATGGGTAGTGGCTCGTCCGTTGCGATGGAGTCATCCGATGTGGTTGTCGTTCAAAATGATTTGTCTAAACTGTTCTACAGTTACAAACTGAGCAAACGCCTGAACAAGATTATTTTTCAAAATGTTGTCTTTTCAATCACAGTAATTGTCTCGCTTATCATTCTGAACCTTTTTGGTGTTTTAGGCTTGCCTTTGGCCGTTTTGTTTCATGAAGGCTCGACGATACTGGTTATTTTAAATGGCCTGCGTCTCATCGGTTCAAAACCACCTCGGAATGAGGAAGTTAAACCGACTGAAACCGTTAAAGCCTGATCAGGAGGGTTACTATTAAGTACAATAAAAGCTACAATATAAACAGATAAATAAGTATTTTAATGGAGGGTAAAGCATGCTGACAATAGCTTATATAGGAGACGGGAAAAGTACGAATCGCTACCACATTCCGTTTTCCAGTCAGGTCGAAGGCATTAAAATAAAAACAATTCAAGCCCGATCCGGACACAATGAATCCTGGGAAAAGGTACCGGGAGCCGAATACGTTAAGGAAAAAAGTGACATATGGGAAGATGATGATATTGAATTGGTCGTCATTTCAACCCCGCCGCAATTCCATTACCCGCTGGCAAAAGAAGCGCTGGAAAACGGCAAGCATGTTCTGGTTGAAAAACCTTTTGCCGAAACGTCAGAGGAAGCGAAAGAACTGTTTGCCCTTGCCAAAGACAAGAACCTCTTCATTCAGTGCTACCAGAACCGCCGCTTTGATTCGGATTTTCTGACGGTTCAAAAAGTCATCGAGAGCGGGAAGCTGGGAGACATTATTGAAGTGGAGATGCACTTTGATTATTTCCGACCCGAAGTTCCTAAGAGCGCAGAGTCGTTTGAGAAACTGAACAGCTTCATGTACACACACGCCTGCCATACCGTTGACCAGGTGCTGTCTTATTTTGGGAGTCCGAAAGACCTGACTTATGATGTCCGTCAGCTTTTAGGCGAAAACCGGATGAACGACTACTTTGATCTGGACTTTTTCTATGACAACAATTTAAAAGTGTCCGTGAAATCCAGCTATTTCAGACTCAAAAGTCGACCAAGTTTTGTAGTGTATGGAACGAAAGGTACTTTTGTCAAAGAAACAAAAGACCGACAGGAAGAGCATTTGAAACTGTTTTACATGCCGGGAAATAGCGATTTTGGAGTGGATCAGCCGGAGCATTACGGCACACTGACTTACATGGATGAGGACGGTCAGTACCATGAAGAAAAAGTGGTTTCTGAAAAAGGCAGTTACAGTTATTTCTACGAAGCACTCGTTGACTCTTTAGTTAACGGAAAAGAAAAACTGGTTAAGGATGAAGAAACCATTAACCAGCTGGAGATTCTTGAAGAAGGCATCAAGCAGATGAAGCATGATTAATATGAGGAGAGAAAATGTATCGAACCGGATAAGCAAAACTTGAAAGAACAGATGACATTCAGCCGAGCGGGGTTTTTCTGGGGCATCTTTTTCTATGCCATTCACATTTTAATTTACTGGATGGTTCAAGGGACCTTTTTTGAAACCACAGGCGGCACACTTCTGTTTATCTATCTTTCCATGTGCATCTGGAGCTACGCAACGATTCACAGCATAATTGCCCAGCTTGAAACGGTTCTATCCTTTCCGTATAAAGGAGCTTTAAAGTACAGCTTCATCTTTTCGCCATTTATTTATGTGTGGGTGAAAAAAGAACAGTGATAGTTATAAATCATTTGACAGTTTTAAACTGTCGACTGGGGTACCTTCCATAAATGATTGGCATTCAAAAAGCGCTCTGCCTGTGAGAAATAAGTATACAGGCAGAGCGCTTTTTTATTTGATTGAGGTGATGTTTAAAACTATAAAGAGATGAATCTTACCTTTAAGTTCGACTTAAGCAGTTAATCCGAAGGTTTTTTCGGTTTCACAAACAATAGGGCAAACAGTAGAGTAGAAAATCCAATAAAGGATAGACTTGATAACCACATTGCGAGAGGGGATTGTGTAGTCGCAAAAACGTATATGTTGATTATCAAAAAGCTGAAAATCAGCAGCTTGGGTATAATCAATGTTGTCTACAGTTTGTTTACTTTGTCAACTTCCAAGTTTAGACCTCCTAGCAGTTTATAAACTATTCGATTAGTATTTCTAGGTCATGAGATTTCTCACGCCGCCTTTAGGATTTTCTACATCACCTTCATAACGCGGAATGAGATGGAAGTGAGCGTGTTTGACAGACTGGCCGGCAGCCGAACCGCAGTTGGCACCCAGATTATAAGCATCCGGTTTATATTCTTTATCAACCAATTTCTTAGCCGTCATTAGAAGGTCATTCACGCCTTGCTGTTCTTCTGGAGTCATCCCAAAGAAGTCTGGGAAATGTCGTTTTGTAAACACGAGGAAATGTCCTTTTGAGGAGGGCTTGGCATCATAGTAGCCAGCCGCAAAGTCATTTTCAATAACGTAATCTTCAGTAGGCATATTGCAGTAGTAACAGTCAGTCATTTGTCAGTCTCCTTTTTTATTTAGATTATTGGTCTTACTGGTTATTTAACGACTCGTACCCATACTTCGTTTCGTCTCATAAAAGGAAGAGAGAAAGGCCCGTTGTAAACGGCGACCATATAGTTGGACTGTTCACGGTAACCCTTTTTGTCGACCCAGTCTTTCAGTAAGCTCATTGCCTTCTTTTCTTTTGATGGCGTATTTTTACCGGAATAGGTGATAGTCGCAAATAAGCCTTCCTGAAATTTCTGTATAGTTAAGCTTGAGTCTTTCGGACGAGGAATATCATTTTTGTATTTTTGCGGAACAACAAAAGCCATTTTTCTCGCTTGAGTATCTTTTTCCACTATAACAGGAATTGTCATCGGTATCTTCTCGTTTGCTTCGTTGTCACTGGCAATGTAGCGAAAAAGTGTGCGGAATGCTGTGTTTCTTTCGGTTTCGGGGCTGCTTTCAAATTCAACGACTGAAAAGTTTTTGTATTTTCTCAGCTCAAAAGATCGTTCGCCTATAATGACTGTATAATCCGGTGATTCATATTTGCCCATTGTATCACTCCGTTCAGAATTATTCTGTCACTTATATTGTATCATGATTGCCACTTTTAGCTTAACAGAGCACACTAGAGGACGATAAAAAGAACTGAAAATAATAAAATAAGCTATTCAGATTTCAAGCAATGTGCTATACTTATGAGTGTTCCGGCTAGGTGGTGGAATGGTAGACACGCCAGACTCAGAATCTGGTGAGCGCAACGCTCGTGAGGGTTCAACTCCCTTCCTGGCCATTAAAATAGTCGTGGAACTGACCGGTTAAAATTAGCCGGCAGTGCTGCATCAAAGACGCGTACTTGCTCAATATTGTTGAGTGGGTATGCGTTTTTTTTCATGAAGACAGGTAATAATTACAGAGTTCGGTAAGGTGAGACAACTCTTATGGTTGAGTGTGCCGATGTGTGGGGATGTTTGGTAAAGTCGGGGAAGAAAATCTAGTGAGTATGCCGAAGTTACTCATTATTAGGTAAACTCAGCTGGAACTAGTAGCTGAGTCTGCCAAAGTTACTACCAGTTCGGTAAACTCAAAAATTTAAAGAGCTAAAAATGGTCGAAAACAAGCAGACTTCGGTAAACTCAAGGCGGAAGCTATTTCGACTGTGCCGAAATAGGCGTATTTAGGTAAACCCAAAGCATCAAACTATTTGAGTCTACCGAAGATTGCACGATTTCGGTTAAGTCGAAGCAACAAAGCCACCGAGTCTACCGAACGACTGCCCTCTTCGGTCAACTCGAGTCACCTGGGTGCATGAGTCTGCCGAGCCCAAGACATGTAACCACTTAATAACTCATCAGTCTCTCCATTCACGTAAGCGAAGCGTTTAAAAGGAATGCTTTCGGATCAGCCGAAAGCAGACAGCTTTGTTTTTAAGTGATTTTTGTATCACCGCCCTCTATTTAGTCTCCCGCGCTTTTCTGATAAAATAAGAGAACTAGAGTGTGTGTCAAGGAAAAAGAATCGGAGGGGTTCCATGAAAATTTTACATACAGCTGACTGGCATATCGGCAAAATCGTCAATGAATTTTCCATGCTTGAAGATCAGGAAGAAGTACTCCACAAACTGGTGGATGACGTGAAAGAAATGGCTATTGACGTTGTGATTATGGCGGGGGATTTATACGACCGAGCTATTCCGCCAAAAGAAGCCGTCGTTTTGGCCACAACAATCTTTACACGACTCGTTCGGGAAGCAGGCATTCCGGTTTTAGCGATTGCCGGTAACCACGACAGCAACGAGCGATTGGAATACGGGGCGGAACTGCTGGCTTCAAGCGACCTGTATATCGAAGGCACGCTTAAAAAAACCGTCAGAAAAGTCACCATCAAAGAGGCTAATTTCTACCTACTGCCTTTTGCGGATCACGTCACCATCCGCAAGTTACTGGAAGATGACGACATAAAAAATCTGGAAGACGCGACTCAGAAACAGATTGAATCAATCAAAGAAGAAATGAATTTTGATGAACTAAACATACTCATTGCACATGGTTATGTGGTGAACGGCGGCAAGGAGTCGGTTGAAGACTCTGATTCCGAACGGCCACTGAGTATCGGAACAGCCGAATACGTGAATGTTGAACTATTTGAATCCTTTGACTATGTGGCTTTGGGCCATTTGCATAAGGCGCAAAAGGTAAAAACCGACCGGGTTCGCTACAGCGGCTCACCTTTAAAATACTCTAAGTCTGAAGCCAAACATAAAAAGCAGCACCTTTTAGTTGACGTCACTAAAGACACCATCGAAATAGAAGGCCTGCCGACGGAACCGAAGCGGGATTTGAAAGTCTTAAAAGGAAGCTTTGACGAACTGATGCAAGGCGAGTCAGAAGATTATATTTTCTTTGAGCTGACCGATGATCATTACGTCACGGACGCCATGCACCAGTTGAGACGGCGCTATCCATTTGCCATGGGGCTGGAGTACACGACGAGAAAAGAGCGGCAGTCCAGAGAGACGACGCGTACTCACGAACTGGCAGAACAAAAAAATGTACTGGACCTGTTTGATGATTTTTATGAACACTTCAAAGACCAGCCATTGGATGAGGACCGCAAAGCAGTCGTCAATGCCATCTGGGAAACTGTCGAAAGAGGGGAAGAGTAGATGCGACCATTACTGTTAAAAATGAATGCCTTCGGACCGTATAAAGGCGAAGTGGAAATTGACTTTACCGCCTTCAACCAATCCTCCCTTTTTCTCGTCAGTGGGCCAACAGGAGCGGGCAAAACGACCATTTTTGATGCCATTGCCTATGCCTTGTTTGACAGGCCTTCCAAAGATGGACGCGACAAGGATTCCTATAAATCTGACCATGCGACGGATCACGACTTGTGTTTTGTCTATTTTGAATTTGAACTGGGTCAAAAACGCTATTCAGTGCAGCGCCACCCCACTCAAATGGGACCGGGAAAAGGCAAAAAGCCCATCAATGTGAAAGCCAGCGTGGAGTTTCATAATGGGGACCAGGTAACGACAAAGATTAATGAAGCCAATAAAGAAATTGAAGACCTTTTGGGGATGAATCATGAGCAGTTCAGACAAATTGTGATGCTACCGCAAGGTGACTTTAAGCGGATGCTGGATTCTGACAGTGGCAAGAAAGAAGAAATTTTCCGCAATATTTTCCAGACCAGTCAGTTCCAGGCTTTTCAGGAAAAGCTGAACGAAAAAGCCAAGGCAATGAGAAAAGAGCGGGAGCAGTATGAACAGGCAGTGAAACTCGCTTTTGAATCAGTAGATTATAAGGAGAATGACACCCTCCAAAAAGCCATTGAACAGTTTGACGTCAACGTGGCCAGTGCTGAAATCGAAAAACTGGTTGAGCAGGATAAGGAAAAACTCGAGGCTGTCAGAAAAACGATCACAAATCTTCAAGAACAGAAAACAGCTTACAGCCGACTGATTGAACAGTTGGAGAAGAAAGAGCGGCTGGACAAAGAAAAAATCGAGCTGGATGAAAAAGAAAAAACAGTTGAAACCTATAAAAAACAGCTAGCTGACAATGAAGAAGCCAAGAAGCTGATGGATGCTAAAAAAGCAGCTGAGACAGTGGCAAAAGACAGTCAGACAGCTAAAGAGAAACTTCAAAAGCTTAAAGATGACCAAGCTGAACTGGTTAAAACAGAAACAGCGGCTCGAGAAGACTATGAGAAAAGTCAAAAAGAACTCGCTGAACTAAGCACTATCTGTGAAGCTATCCAGCAATTGAAAAACGAACTGGACCGATTGGTTGAAGTCGAGAAAAAAGAAGAGGCTATCGATAGTTTAACCAAAGCTTATGCGAAAAATGTGGAGAAAAAAGAGCAGCTCATAAAAGACAGTGAGGCTTATTCAAAAACTGTGAATGACTTGAAGGAACAGCACAAGGCATTACAGCTAGTCAAGGACACTATTTCCAAGCAGTTCGAAGAAAGAAGCGAACAGAAAGATAAACTCAGCCAGCTTCAGCAGCGAAAAGAAAAGCTGAGCGAACTCAGTGAGTTAAGAAAGCAAGGCGCCAAAGTCAAAGCCATTTTTTCAGATCAGGCTAAAGCTCTGAAGAAAGCAGAAAAAGACTGGCGAGACGCACGAGAAGGCTACTTTAAAGATCTGGCCGTTGTCCTGGCAGGTGACTTGAAAGACAGCGAACCCTGTCCGGTTTGCGGAAGTAAAGATCATCCTCACCTTGCCGAGAGTTCCAGTGAAGCAGTCTCAAAAGTAGCAGTCGACAAGCTGGAAAAAGTGAAAACAGAAGCGGAGGCAGCCTACAACGGGACAGCCGCACGCCTGCAGCAATTATCTGAAGAAGTAGGCAAGCGCTGCAAGCAGATCGATATCAATCATTCTGATGTAGATGAAGCCCTTGAGGCCACCACTTCAGAAGTCAAACAGCTGACGGAAGAACTGAAAAGGATTGAAGAACAGTTACAAAGCAATCAGAACAAGGTGAAAGAAGAAAATGCCTTATCTGAAAAACTGGAAACCATTCAAGCAAAAGAGCGCGACATTTCCAATGCTATAGTGGAGCTGAATTCATCCAATGCGCACAACACGAAGCGCATAAAAGAACTTGAAGAAGAACGGGACAGCTTAAAGAAAAATCTGTCGTCTGAATCTAAAGAAGCTATTCAATCAGCGATTTCAGGAAAAGAAAGCAGGATTAAAACGGTTGAGACTAAAGCTGTGGCTGACCAGAAACGGCTCCAGGAACTAACTAATAAATTGTCTGCAAACAAAAACGGCATTGAGTTCACCGAAGACCAGCTTAAAACGCTTAAAACGAAAAGAGAAGAAGCGGAAAGAGCCTTTGAAACACTCAAAGAAGACAGTGATATCGGCGAGACATTTGACTCACTTGTTTTGGAAGCTGATACTGCGCAGAAGATGCAAACAGCCATTTCAGATTATGAAAAAGCCCGACACAGCCTGACTGTTCAGCTGAAAGAAGTAAGGGACTATTTGGACAAAGAAGAGACGATTCTGCCGATTGAGGAGTATAAAGAGAAAGTCGATGAAATCGAACAGAACCTTCCTGAGCTGGAAAATAATCGAGACAGGCTGATTGAGTCCAGAAGCCGAAACACATCTGCTTTGTCTTCAATTCAGACCCATCAAGGCAAAAGCGAGGCGCTTGAAAAGGATTATCAGATTTACAATGAACTGGCTGTGATGGCGAGTGGAACCAACAGCATGACCGACCGGGTCTCCTTTGAGCGTTATGTACTGGGAATTTATTTCGACGAAATACTTGAAGCCGCCAATGAGCGGTTCGGAGATATGACCAATAACCGTTACGAATTACAGCGTAAACTGGACGAGGCAAAAGGAAATAAAGCAAAAGGTCTCGATATGGAAGTGTTTGACCTTGAAACTGGTAAAGAGCGTGGCGTAAATACACTGTCCGGCGGCGAATCATTTAAAGCTTCGCTGGCACTGGCTTTGGGATTGAGTGACGTGATTCAAAGCCAAAGCGGCGGTGTCAGCGTGGATACTCTCTTTATCGATGAAGGTTTTGGCACCTTGGACTCGGACTCATTGGACAAAGCGATTCAGACTTTACTGGATCTGCAGGAACGCGGCCGACTGGTCGGCATCATTTCACACGTCGACGAGCTGAAAACACGTATTCCATCACATATTGTCGTTGAAAAAACCGCTGAAGGCAGCCAAGTCAGCGTGCAGACAGTTTAAGTAATTGAATAGTATTATCCCTACGATTTAGTTGACATCAAGTGAACCTTGGTACCTTTAAAAATAGAATGATAGATGAAAGAAGGAAAATCTATGGCGGAACAGTATAAAGAGAAAGTAAAAGAGATTATCAAAGGTCTCAGACCCGAACTCCAGGGGCTGAGTGAATACATTTACGCGAACCCAGAGCTGGGTCATGAAGAGTTTTTATCGTCAAAAGCACATGTGGAACTGCTCGAAAAGCATGGCTTCGAGGTTGAGTATCCTTATCTAGGCATTGAGACAGCATTCAGAGCAGTATACAAAGGAGAAAAAGAAGGACCAACTTTTGCCTATTTGTCTGAATACGATGCTTTGCCTGGAATCGGTCATGGCTGTGGTCACAATCTGCTTGGAGCCACGGATACTGGTGCAGGGATTGCCTTGTCTAAGTTAGTAGATGAAGTGGGCGGCACGGTCGTTGTTTTAGGCACACCGGCCGAGGAAACAAATGGCGACAAGGTAACGATGGCAGATGCCGGAACCTTTGACGACGTTGATGTTGCTTTCTGTACGCATCCGTCCGACGGCTATTATGCCAGCGGCACCTCCATGGCAATGGAAGCCATCGAGTTCCGTTTTTACGGTCAGACTGCGCATGCAGCGGCTTCACCTTTCGAGGGGAAAAATGCCTTGGATGCCTGTATCAACTTTTTCAATAATGTCAGTTCCCTGAGACAACAGCTTCGTCCGAGTGCCCGCGTACATGGGGTGATTAAAGAAGGCGGCGAGGCAGCCAATGTTATCCCGGACTACACGCGTGCTGAGTTTTACGTGAGAGCCATGGACATGCCTTACTTGAATGAACTGCGTGAAAAAGTCATTCGTTGTGCAGAAGCTGGAGCACTGGCAGCCGACTGCCGTATGGAGTGGGGACACTATGAAGCAGCCTACAAAAATCTGATCACAAATGAAACCCTGTCTTCGCTTTATAACGAAAACATGAAGGCACTGGGGATTGAAATGATTACCGAAGAGCGCGACTCGATGGGATCGATGGATATGGGGAACGTCAGCCAGGTCGTTGCGGCAATCAATCCGTACTTTGAAATCACCAGCGGCAAAGCCGTATCCGCCCATACAACTGAATTCAGAGAGTGCACGCTGACAGATGATGCCTATCAGGCGATGGAAAACACCATTGCCGCTTTGACCCATACCGCACTGGACTTAATCAAGAATCCTGAAAAACTAAATCGAGTGAAGAAAGAATTTTCTAAAATTGTTAAGTGATAAATGTTATGTCTAATAAGAAAAATGTATAGTTTGATTCAGAAGCTATTGAAAAAAATTGAAATAAATTAAATTCAACTTAATTCAGTACAGAAAATAAGAGCTTCAACACTTTTACTTATAGTGTTAAAGCTCTTATATTAATTAGTTTAGACGATTTTCAGCAATTTTATAGACGGCATTTTTATCCCTTTTTCCAATAACAACAATCTGGATTACTTCAAGCTTACCTTGAACCTCTCTAAAAATAATACGAAGTCCCATTTTTCTATTTTTCAGTTTATTACATTGAGATAAAGCGCCATGTAGAGGCTGTCCAGCATCCATTCCATGCAATTTAATACGATTAAGAGCTTTGTCTACAAAAACTTTTTGGCTACCATCAAGATTATCATAATCCTTTTTTGAATATTCTGTCCATTCAATCTGGTGCAAAGTTTACTCCCACCCATCTTCTTCATCGATAGTAGGGACTTCGTTTGCTATTGATCCACGGACTTCACTATCAGAATAAGTGGCTATTTTTTCATTCAATAATCTTTTCTCAGCGATTAGATCAATAATTTGATCATGTAAACTGTCGACTTCTTTGTTTAACGTTTCATATTGTTCTTGAGTTAGCATAACTCCAGCTACTTTTTCTCTATTAAAGACATAAACACCAGCAGCTTCTTTATCAGCTTTTTGAAAGATTTCCATAGGAGACCTTTTTACTTCTGAAATAGAAGATGTTGGAATATCTAATATTCTCATGGACATTTAATCTCACTCCTTTACTTAAGTCCATTATAAAACTTCTTAAAGTCTTTTTAAAGTCTTTTTACTCCCTTTTTTAAAATAGCATATAAAAAAATAATTGCACTTTTCTGATATGCTATTTTAAGTAAATACATAAAAAATTGGTAATTACTTCTTTGAAGAAAGTGGTAGGATAATGAAAATCAAATTATTGATTTTTCCCTATGACTGTACTGACAGCCTTTACTTTAAAAATCTAAAACGATATAAAAACCAGGCTCTGCAGCCAACACACTGTAGACTGACCTGCTTATCCTGGTTTTTTAAATCGTTTAGTTTTCTTTAAGTTCTTTTTTCTTTTGAAGCAGCTCCTTGAACTCCCTATCTTTTTCTTCAGAAAATTCAAGGGACAGCGAACCCAAAACTTCTGCGATTCTGTTCTCTAGCCGCATGAGCTCTTCTTCGGTGGAACTTACAGAGGGTTGCTTTTGTCTGGCTTTTTCCCATTTATCCAAATTGCCGTCAAACTCCTGTATTTTCTGGTCCTCAATCACCCAAAGTTTTGTGGCGGTCCGGTTTACAAATGACCGGTCATGAGAGACAAAGAGGATGCTTCCCGGATAGCCTGCGAGTAAGTCTTCAAGAGCTTCAACGGCTTGAATATCAAGAAAATTGGTGGGTTCATCCAGAATCAATGTATTGTAGTCACCGGCTATTAACTTGGCCAGGGCGACCTTTACCCGTTCGCCTCCACTCAAGACAGAGACCGGCTTGTAGACATCATCTCCTCTGAAGTGGAGTTGAGCGAGAATAATGCGGATGAGTGTTTCGGACTGAACGGCATCCAGCTTGACGTTGTCCAGAATCGACTCGGATGCTTCCAATGTACTCAAGTCCTGAGAAAAATAACCAATTTTCAGGGCAGGGGACAGCTGGATGGCGTCGTCACCATTTAAAAGCTTATGGATCAGCGTCGTCTTGCCGCTGCCGTTTGGTCCCATTAAAGCTACTTTTTCTCCACCTTTAAGAGAAAACGTACTCTTTGACCATAATGCTTTCTCAGGAAAGCCGCCGGAGCTGTCTTTTGCTCGAATCACAAACCTCTGCGTCAATTTTTCCATGTCGGGCAGTTCAATAGTAATGCCTTCCTGCTCCTTAGGCTTGTCGACTTTTTCAAGCTTCTCAATGCGGCTGTCCATGGCTTTTTGTACTTGCTGAAGTTTCTTCGATTTTTTCTGAAAGTAAGGAGCGGACCCTTTCAAGTTGTACTCCGAATCGCCTACTTTTGCCTTGCGCTTAGTGGCATTGACTGCCTGACGCGCTTTTCTTTCTTTGGCCTGAGTCAACTGATTGAGTTTGTTGGTGTATTTTTCATATTCTGTCTGCTGGTGCTGGCGTTCCTTTTCTTTTTCACGTTTATAAGCCGTGTAGTTGCCCGGATAGACAGTAACGGTCTCACCGTCCAGCTCCCAGATCGTCGTGCAGACCTGATCGAGAAAGGTCCGGTCGTGAGAAACAAGTAAAAAAGCACCGTTAAATTGTTTAAATGACTTTTCTACCCAATCGATGTGACTGATATCCAAGTGCGTTGTCGGTTCGTCTGCCAGAAGTAGTTTGGGCCGTTTATTTAGTGCCTGCACAATGTAGTCAGCCGTCACTTCACCGCCACTTTTCGTACCGATGGCGTCTTTCAGCTGAGGAAGCAGTTCAACTGTCGTCTGGCGCTCAATAATACCTTCATCCGGCTCTTCCAGTCCTTTAATCAGGCGAAACAGCGTCGTTTTTCCGCTCCCGTTGGTGCCGACCAGTCCAATCCGGTCGCTGTCTTCAATCTGCAGCTTCTCGATATCAAAGAGAAGCCGGTCTCCGTAACTCTTTTTTAATTTTTTTAGTAATACCAATGGCATAGCAATCATTCCTTTTCCAATTTAATTTCTGGATTGAATGCTCATTTTTCCATCAAAAAAACCTCCCCATTGTTTTCAGACAAAAAGGGAGGAAGATAAATAGATTAAATTAAAGACAAAAATATACAGGAGTCTCTATTATTTAACCCAATCGTCGATTAATCCCATTTGAGTCTGAAAAGGCATGATAAATAAGACCGTCCTTTTAGTCTTATTCTACTTCTTTTCGACTTAAAAAATGAGATTAGTTACGCATCGGCTCAAATAACACTCCTGTCCTGTTTGGTTAAGGGTAGAATAACTTAATGAAAAACTATTGTCAAGAAAGTTAATGAGGTTAATTGGCTGCTATCTATTCCTATTATACCTATCAGATATTAGGTAGGAGTTTTTAAAACTTGAATTGTAAAATTAAGCTAGACGATTAAAAAAACCATTTGTGGTACACTCATTCCAAAATTAACAACCACGAAAATTAGGAGAGTGACCACAAATGGCCTACACCCATCTTACCATGGAAGAA